>CAYJPI010000075.1:0-8668 GCA_964372005.1 uncultured Oscillospiraceae bacterium
ACGCTTTGGTCATGAAAAAACATACCGTAAAACCCTAATTTTACTTGCACTGGCATGATATACTTTAAAGTGCACAAAAGCTCTTTTGAAAAACATAGCTATTTGAGTACAAACATAATTGCCATAAATGAAATAACGCGCTATAATAGTGGTATATGTGTCGGGCGCAACTTTATGCATTGCTGTGAAATTGCACGCGACCTACTAGCAAAAAGGAGACCTATATGCGACTGTTCAACTTCGGACCGTTTTCGACCATAGTGCCCGTGCCTGTTGCGGAAAAACTAAAAAAAGCTTTGACCAATTACGAGAACCGCGGTTTTTCCATCCTCGAGCTTTCTCCGATGGGAGAGGAGGCAATCGCCCTTGAGCTTGAAACGGATGCGGCGCTTAGACGTGTGCTCAAGATATCGGATGATTACGGCATATTGTTTTTGCCCGGGCAAATGTCCGCCCAGCGATCACAGCTTCCATATAATTTAATGCGCGCCTCGCGTGCCGATTATCTTCTCACGGGCGATCATTCCATGCTTGCAAAGATAGAGGCAGATAAGTTCGGCCATGCGCGTGTCGTAGCATCCAGTGAGGAAACAGGCTACGATCGTTTGCCCGAAACCTCGCTTGCGATGTTCGACCCTTCGGCGGACTACACGCATATCGTGCTTGATAACACCGAGGTAGGCACGAGCTTCCTTGGAAGGCTCCCCAACAATGGCGATGTTCCGCTGTGCGCCGATGCATCGGGTTGTTTGTTCTACGATGAAATAGATGTATCGCGCTTTGGTATGCTCTACGCCGACGGGCAGAGCGTGCTCGCCTGCCCAGGCACAAATCTGCTCATCATCCACAAGAACATGGTGCGCAAAGATCCGCCCATGAGCATGCCGAGTGCAATGAGCTATAAGCGCCTTTTGGAGGATGCAGGCAAGGCAACGCGCCCGCTATTCGCGCTATACATCATTAAAAGCATGCTCGAGCATTTCGAATCGCTTGGCGGCTTGGCTGAAATAGGTAGCCGTAACGCGAAAAAGGCGGCTCGCGTGTATGATTCGCTGGATTATTCGCGCTTCTACCACATCAATGCGATAGAGGATCACAGGTCGAACTGTAGCATAGTATTCTCGTTGCCGAATGAAAAGCTCCATGCTTCGTTCCTCATGCAGGCGGCGCGTGCAGGCTTTGTCGGCCTTACCAATGGCATGAAGGAAGGCCGCGTTTGCGTGTGCCCATGCAATGGCTCGGATGATGAAGGCGTGGCGACACTCGTTGATTTCCTAGCAAGATTCCAAAAGGAAAACAGATAGCATAGTCTATCTAATTCCCCATATTATTATGTAGATATTTTTAGGAAGGTGCCTGTTTATTATGTATAAGATTCTCCCCTTAAACGCCATCTCGGATGCGATCTACGATTATCTTCCCACGGGCGAATATGCCGTCGATAAGGAAGAAACAGCCCCCGATGCCATCCTCGTTCGTAGCATGGATTGCCGCGAGCGTGAGTGGAACTCGAACCTATTGGCCATCGCTCGTGCAGGTGCGGGTACGAACAATATCCCCATCAGCCGCTGCAGCGAACAGGGCATTGCCGTATTTAACACCCCCGGCGCGAATGCAAATGCAGTAAAGGAATTGTTCCTGGGTTGCTTGTTCCTCGCCGCACGTAATGTGCTTGACGGGGTTAACTGGGCATCTACCTTGCAAGAGCCGGATGTGGGCATAAAGGTGGAGCAGGGCAAAAAAGCGTTTATCGGGCATGAACTATATGGTAAAACGCTCGGCGTTATCGGCCTCGGCGCGATAGGCGTAATGGTAGCCAATGCCGCGCAAGCGATAGGTATGCATGTAATCGGCTATGATCCCTTCATCTCCGTTGAACATGCATGGGTGCTTTCCCGTGCGGTTGAAAGAGCCTCATCGTTTGAGGATATGCTTTCAAAATGCGATTATCTCACCATACATGTTCCGCTTATGAAGGAAACACGCGGCTATGTAAACGAAAAGGTACTGTCGATGTTAAAGAGCGATGCGATGCTGTTCAACCTCGCTCGCGGCGAACTTGTCGATAATGATGCCGTGCTCAAGGCGCTCGAAGAGAACCGCCTTGCAAAATATGTAACGGACTTCCCGTCGGCCGAGCTTATCGGCAAGAAGAATGTAATATGCGTTCCCCATCTCGGTGCGTCAACGCCGGAGAGCGAAGAGAATTGCGCACGAATGGCCGCCAAGGAGCTTGATGCATACTTGCGCCTGGGTAACACCGAAAACAGCGTAAACTTCCCCAATTGTTCCATGCCCCCAAGTGGAGTTATGCGCGTTTGCGCATTGCATAGAAACGCCACGAACATGGTAGGCCAGATAACGGCTGTGCTTGCCGAATTCGGCTTAAACATCACCAACATGATGAATAAGAGCCGCGATGAGTTTGCGTACACCCTTCTTGATCTGGATACAAATCTTCCCTCGGCGGCATTTGATATGCTAAGCGGCATCGAGGGGATGATGAAAGTGAGAGCGTTAGCACACTGATATAAAAATCTAAGGAGGCAATACATATGACCAAATATCCTAACTCCGTTGGGGTGCAAGTTCCCAATGTGCTCTTACCCAAGGCCGGTGTTGATATGTCAAAATGGGCAATAGTCGCCTGCGATCAGTACACTTCAGAGCCCGATTATTGGGACCGTGCGGAGGAAATCGTAGGCGATAGCCCGTCTATGTTAAGGCTTGTTCTGCCCGAGTTCTACCTCGGTAAGCCCGATGAGCCCGAGCGCATAGCACGCATCCGCAAGGCGATGGATGAATATCTTAGCGATGGCACGATAGAAGAGAAGGGCGAAGGCTTTGTGCTGGTTACAAGAAGTGCCGAGGGTCGCACACACACAGGGCTTCTTATGGCGCTTGATCTTGAGTGCTACGATTATAATAAAGGCTCTACCACGCTCATCCGCGCGACGGAAGGTACTATAGTGGATCGCATCCCGCCGCGCCTAAAGATACGCGAAGGCGCGCCCCTTGAATCCCCACATATACTCGTGCTTATCGATGACAAGGATGCAACGGTTATCGAGCCGCTCGCGAAGAAGAAAGCCGAGCTCGATTTGCTTTACGATACCGATTTGATGCAAAACGGCGGCCACATAACCGGCCACTTGGTTAAGGATAAGGCGGATATCGAGGGCGTTCTTAACGCGCTTTGTGCTTGTAAGGATGAAACGGCCTTTAAGGCAAAGTATGGCGATGAGCATGAGCCGCTATTGTTCGCGATGGGCGATGGCAACCACTCCTTCGCTACCGCAAAAACCGCATGGGAAAACATGAAGAAAACCATCCCCGAAAGCGAGTGGGAGAACTGCGCGGCGCGTTATGCACTTGCAGAGATAGTGAATGTGCATGATGAAGGCATCGTGTTTGAACCGATACACAGGGTTGTTTTCGGCATGAATGGCGAAAGTGCGGTTAACGCGCTTGTAAAGATACTCAAGGAGCAAAATGGTGATGCGTACATTGCGCCCATCGACCAGAAGGTATCGGAAGGATCATTTGCTATACCCTATTTCCATGGCGATAGCGATGGCCTACTCATCATCGAAGAGCCATCGGTGCAATTGAGCGTTGGTGCATTGCAAAATGCGATCGATGTGCTATGCGCAAGCGAAGAGCATGTCGAGGTCGATTACATACATGGTGAAGATGTTGTGAAGTCGCTTTCAAAAGGCGATGATACGATAGGCTTCCTGCTCGAGGGAATGCGAAAGGAAGAGCTCTTCCCCACTGTCGTTTACGATGGTGCACTCCCGAGAAAAACATTTTCAATGGGTGAGGCGAATGAAAAGCGCTTCTACATGGAACTAAGGAAAATTTAAAAGGATCTTGGAGGAGAACAGTGAAGGTTACTAAATTCGGAGGCAGCTCCCTTGCGGACGCCGGACAGTTTGTAAAGGTACGTGCCATAATCGAGGCCGACAAAGAAAGAGCATATGTTGTGCCTTCCGCGCCCGGGAAGCGTACATACAAGGATGAAAAGATCACCGACTTACTCTATCGCCTGCATTCGCAAGCCGATAATGAAGAGGAGTTTGACAAAACATTCGCGCTCATCGAAGAGAGATATTTGGAAATCGCCAAGGAGCTCAATCTTACTGTTGATATCGGGGCATGTCTCTTAGAGGTGTACGAAAACGTAAAAGCAGGTGCAGGCGCTGACTATGCGGCGAGCCGCGGCGAGTATCTTAACGGTGTTCTGCTGGCTGATTTCCTCGGCTTCACATTTGTTGATGCGGCCGAGCTTATAAGCTTTGATCCCAATGGCGTGTTCGATGCCGAGGAAACACAAAGGCGCATGAAGAGCATCGCAGGTGAGTTCGGCGTGGTTGTGCCCGGCTTCTACGGTAGCATGCCCAATGGCGAAATCAAGGTGTTCCCCCGTGGCGGCTCTGATATTTCGGGTGCGCTCGTGGCGCGTGGCGTTAGCGCGGACATCTATGAAAACTGGACTGATGTGTCGGGCTTTCTGATGGCCGATCCGCGCATCGTTACCAATCCCAAGCCCATCGACCAGATCACTTACAGCGAGCTTCGTGAGCTTGCCTACATGGGTGCGACGGTACTTCATGAGGATAGCATCTTCCCCGTGCGCCAAGCTTGCATACCCATCAATGTGCGCAACACAAATGCCCCGGCGGATGCAGGCACCTTCATCGTGCCGGATACCGAGGGCGAGATGACCGAGGGTCGCGTTACGGGTATCGCAGGGCGCACAGGCTTCACCGTAATTGCCATCGCGAAGGATAATATGCATGGCGAGCTCGGTTTCGGGCACAAGGTATTATCCGTTTTGAAGGATCATGAAATATCGTTCGAGCATATGCCCACGGGCATCGACACCATGTCGCTCGTGGTGGCGGATAAATGCATAGAAGGCAAGAGAAAGCAGATCACCGATGATCTGATGGCGCTTTGCGATGTTGACAGCGTGGAAATCCACGATAACATGGCGCTAATCGCAACGGTTGGCCGCGGTATGGTTAACACCATCGGCACGAGCGCAAGGCTCTTCACCGCACTTGCTAATGCAAGCGTCAATATCCGCATGATCGATCAAGGTTCGAGCGAGATGAACATCATCGTCGGCGTGGAAAGCGATGAATTGCCTGCCGCAATGCGCGCGATCTACTCGGCTTTCGCAGAAGGATAAGCGGAGCTAAAAACCGCATAGAATCAAAAAAAGTGTTCGAAAGAACACTTTTTTTGAACCTTAGAAGTGGTAAATGCCCACTTATCAATAATTTACTTGCTAAACTTATTTCTCTTAAAGGGTTTCTTTGCGCCCCTATTCGGGTTCGGGCGATAGGTGGACACATGCACCTTCTTGCCATTTATGCGGCGGCCGTTCATGCCGGTGATGATGGCATCAACCCACTCCGCATGCACGGTGATGGTGGTTCTAAGCGTACCGATCTCTACCCTTTCGATGCTCTTGGCGTTCACGCCCGTCTGCTGTACTATCGAGCCGACCACGTGGTTTTCCCTCACGCCGTCCGCCGCACCGATGTTGATGGATAGCTGTTTGCCCGTGCTCGAGCGTCTATCTTTGAACGAATCACGCTCCCTGTACGAGTCGCGCTCCTTGCGTCCCTCGCCCCTAGATGATTCGCGGCCAAACTCGCGCGTGGGCTCCTTGCGTGCAATCTTCCTAAAGGATTTCACGGCAACAAGCTCGTCGGTGTTTTGCTTGAAGTGCATGCCCATCAGTGCGAGCGCGATGGACTTTGCGCTGTAGCCCATATCCATAAGATCATCGAGCATGGTCTGGTGGCATTCCTTCGGTTCATTGCCCATCGCCTGGATGACGGTTGACATGGCATGCTCAAGATTGCTCTTCTCGATTGCGGATATGCTCGGTAGGTCGATAGCTATCACGGGCGCATTTATGCGGCGGCCGAGCTGCTCCATCTGTATTACATGCGAACGCCCCGTGCAGATAGTAACCGCCGTACCCTCGCGCCCTGCGCGGCCCGTGCGGCCTATGCGGTGGATGTAGTACTCGGTGTTCTTGGGGATATCGTAGTTGATTACATAGTCGATATCGCTAACGTCAATTCCGCGTGCGGCCACATCGGTTGCTACAAGCATCTTAACCATGCCCGCGCGGAAGCCCTGCATGATATCGCTCCTTTGCGCCTGCTTCATATCGCCGTGCAAAGCCTTTGCCGCAAAGCCTGCGGCGCTGAGCGCTTGTCCCATCTCATCGGCCATGCTCTTCGTATTAACGAAAATTATCGCCTTATGCGGGCGGTAGTAGTGGATAAGAAGCTTCAAAGCATCAAGCTTCTGGTGCTTTGGAACATCTACATAGGTTTGCTTAATCGCAAGTACCGTTTTCTTCTCACGATCGATTTCGACATTCGCAGGATCCTTTTGGAAGTTCTTGGTGATATCGAGTATCGCACGCGGCGCAGTTGCCGAGAAGAGAATAACCTGGCGATCCTCGTTTACATCCTCGAGTATGGTTTCAATATCCTCCTTGAAGCCCATGTTTAACATTTCGTCGGCCTCATCGAGTATTATCATCTTGAGTTTGTTTAGTTTTAATGTGCCCTTGCGCATATGGTCCATAACACGGCCGGGCGTGCCGATTACCATGTTTGCGCCCTTTAGGTCGCGAAACTGCGCCTTGTAGTCCACGCCGCCGTAGATATCCACGGTTTTAATATGGGGGAGATATTTCGAGAGCTTGCGAATTTCATCGCCGCACTGGCAGCAAAGTTCGCGTGTAGGCGAGAGTATTAGCACCTGCACGCCGTTTGTTTCTTCGATGCACTCGATTGCAGGTATGCCGAATGCTATCGTTTTGCCCGTGCCGGTTTGGCTTCTTCCAAACACATCGACTCCGGAACGAATAAGGGGTACCGTTTCGCTCTGTATAGCGGTGGGGGTGGTGATGCCCGCTTCGTCAAGTGCGCGCAGTACACCGGGGTGAAGATCCATCTTCGAGAACATAGGGTTTGACATAGTTTACCTCGTTTCTTATAAAAAACGCCGAATTAGCGCTTTCGTTCAACCTACATTAAATCACAAGCATAGTGGTATGTAAAGCAAAAATGTAAGCATTTGGGGATGTTTTTTTGTATTTTGCCACTTTTTCCATCAATACACTCATTGAAAGTGAATTTAGCGCGTGTTAGTCTATACATAGGCTAAAATTTGCATAAGGACGGTACACAATGACAGTAGCTTTTATCTTTGCCGCCGGGATTATACCCATCGTCCCTTTAATCGGGGTTGACATCTTTCGAAGAAGGAAAGATAGCATGCGCAAAAACATATGCTGGGGGATATTCGCGCTTCAATTGCTTGTGAGTATTTTCTATATATATGCGCGCTTAACGGGCCGCGCATAAAAAACCACCGCCGCCCGTGGTGGGTTGCGGTGGAAGGGTGAACGAGATGGCATCGTACGCCTGTATGCGTACGATGCCATCTCGTTGGGGGGGTTAGTTCCATTCACCGTTCTTAGTGAAGCCCATAAACATCGCTTGTATGAATGTAAGGGCACACATGAAGGGTGTATGCGTATCGACAAACCGAGGTGCATGTGAAAAATCCTCGCAGATGAAAAAATACACTATCGAAAATACCGCAGGGATTAAACTTAAGTAGCACCACATGGATTGCTTTTCCCTATCGGAAAAGGTAGCATCCTCGTTTGTTGTATCGCCTGCAATGGCGCGCGAGATAGCAACTTCCTTCATCATTGCGGCGGACATTATACATGTCATCACAACACAAAGCATATCCATAACTGCCCATCCGTTACCCGCACTCGATAGTGGTATGACAGACTCCTCTATTTTAACAATCACAGGTTGCGTAGCGTCAAATGCATGTACGGGGATTGCACAGAAACATAGCATCGCTGTTAATGCTAATACTATCGCTACCCTTAGCGCATTTGAGGCGTAAAATGCCTTACCCACAGTAACCCTCCAATCGTGATGGTATATTATGTCACAAATTCTAATCGTTATTATATGTTTAGTATACACCCAGAAGGTTACATTTCGGTTACATATCGTGCTAAAATATAGCAAATGAATAATATATTTTACGCACAATTGCCAAATGCTTGATAAAACGGCATATTTAGGGAGGAATCGACCTAGATGCCTTCTACTGTGTAGACAGCATCTAAACAGTAACCGATTCTTTACGCTCGCGCAAGGGGCACATATGAGCGAACGCGTTTTTAACGGGGGGTAGCGAAGCGATGATGATGCAGATTAGCGCATCGGGCCCGAGCGATACCATCTGGTATGTGAAGGAGTATACATAGGGGTTCATGCCTTCGGGGGCATACTCTGCGAAGAATAGAGCGCCCGAAAGGAAGGAGAAGAATATGCGGCCTATACCGCCCACCGCGATACCGATGGGGAGGCTCTTCTTATATACGCCTGCCAAGCCGAGCGCGCCGAAAGCGAACGGATAATCGATGAGCAATTGCAAGGGATGTATAACATAAGCATCCTGGATGAGTTGCAAGAACCCAAGCGCGAGGCCGGCAATTATGCCGCGGCGAACGCCGAACCAGTTCGCATACAGGCAGATGGGAAGTGCGCTTGCAACCGTTAGTGAACCGCCCTGCGGCATCTTAATAATTTTGAAGTAA
>CAYJPI010000076.1:0-8638 GCA_964372005.1 uncultured Oscillospiraceae bacterium
GCCAAGCTCGGAGTAGATTGCAATATCCATGCCTGTGGGCACAATAACTTCATCGTATGCCGCCTTAACTGCCGCGCCGATGTTTTTAACATTTGCCTTGGGTGCCTCGGGAAGGTAAGGAATACCTATGCCGCCCGAAAGGTTAATGAAGGTGATGTTTGCGCCAAGCTTTGCCTTCAAATCTGCGGCGAGTGTGAAAAGTTCTTTCGCAAGTGCGGGATAGTAGTTTTCATCCGTTGTGTTGCTCGCAAGGAAGGCGTGCATGCCGAACTCTTCAACGCCGAGCTCCATAAGCATACGGAAACCCTCAAACATCTGCTCTTTTGTGAAACCGTACTTCGCATCACCCGGATTGCCCATTATGGTGTTGCCCGCGCGGAACTCACCGCCCGGATTATAACGGCAGGAAATTTTCTTGGGTATACCACCATTCTCTTTTAAGAAAGGGATGTGGGTTATGTCATCAAGGTTGATGATTGCATCAAGCTCGCGTGCGTACACGAATTCTTCGCCCGGGGTATTGTTCGAGGAGAACATGATATCGTCACCCTTGATCCCCAGCTTTTCCGAAAGCATAAGCTCCGTCATGCTCGAGCAATCCATGCCACAACCGTTCGCATGAAGAAGTTTAAGTATAGCGGGATTGGGGCAAGCCTTAACCGCGTAATATTCTTTGAACCCCTTATTCCACGAGAAGGCCTGTTGATATTCCTTGAGGTTATCAACTATACCCTTGGCATCATAAATGTGGAAGGGTGTGGGATAAAGTTTTGTGATTGCTTCGATCTGTGCCGCGTCAAAGGGCAGTGTTTTCATTGGTATTCCTCCTGAATTTTTATAGAAAGCCGATGAGGGTTAGCCCCCATATGCTTTATCTCGAATAATGCTTCATGCTCCTATCCATCTCGCGCTTGGTATCCCTTTCTTGCATGCTGCTGCGCTTATCGTGCAGTTTTTTACCTTTCGCGACGGCAAGCTCAAGCTTCACTCGCCCCTTATTTAGATAGAGAGAAAGCGGAATAAGGCTCATTCCGTCCGCCTTTTGCAGTGACTGCAGTTTGTTTATTTGCCTCTTGTGCAGAAGCAGTTTTTTCAAACGAAAGGGATCTTGATTGTGGATATTGCCCTGCTCGTAGGGGCTTATATGCATCCCGTGGACGAAAATTTCCCCATCCTTGACCATGGCATAGCTATCCTTGAGGTTAACGCTACCCTTGCGGATGGACTTAACCTCCGTGCCGGCAAGAACTATGCCGCACTCGTACGTATCTTCTATATAGTATTCGTGCCGCGCCTTGCGATTTTGTGCAAGATATTTTACGCCCGTTTGTTTTGCCATGCTTTATTATCTCCTATATATGTACGACCCACGCCTTGTGCGCATGGATCTGCGGCCGCGCCCTCTTCGCCCTTTTGACGAGAATATGCCGCGAAGAACGAATGCGATTATAACTATCACCGCAAAGAGTATTCCCCAAAACAGCCAGGGACTTGCAGGCTCTTCGGGCACAATATCCGCGCCGATGCTTAGGGCTTCGGGGGATGTTATAGGCCCGCCTGCCATGGCGGCAACGCTTCTTTGCGCGGTTGCGTCCGTGGTGAGAATTTCTTCACCGTCGAGCGTGTAAGTTACCGTCGCGACGACATCGCCGGCGTTAACGGGTGCTGTAAGTTCGCCCACGGTTTCAACCTGCAAGGTGATATTGCTTGCGTTGTTCTTGATGGTGTCTATCCTATCGGTCAAGCCGCTTATCTGCTGGCCGGAGAGGTTTACATCAAGGTCGAGAAGGCCGCCCGATGCATCATCAAAGCTTGCATTATTAACGCTCACCTGCGCGGTGACGGGTAGGCCCAAAGAAGATGCATCAACGCGTGCGATGTTATCAAACCCATATTCGAACATGCGCGCCGCCGATATGTAGCGATTATCCGCATCCTCATCGTAGAGTAGTACCGCGATAAGCTCCGTTCCGTCCTGTGCCGCCGCACCTACCAAACAACGCTGGGCGTAGTTGGTATCGCCGGTTTTTACACCGAATGCGCCGGAAAATTCGTAGCTCTCATTATCCTCTTTGGTGTGGATGAGCTTGTTTGAGTTTTCGATCTTCTTTTCTTCGCCGCCCTCCCAATCGCTGATGGTGAAGGTTTCGCGGCCGACTACGGCACGAAAATCCTCCGCTTCGGGGGAATCGATGAGGCAATAGCGCGTGAGGTTTGCCATATCGAGTGCGGTGGTATAATGATTATCATCATGTAGGCCGCTCGGCTCAACATAGTTTGTGTTAAGAAGGCCGATTTCGGCGGCCTTATCGTTCATGATATCAACGAAACCGTCAACCGTCCCTCCGCCGAGGTGTATGGCTATGGCTTCCGCGCAATCATTGCCCGATACAAGCATCATTCCGTAGATGAGCGAACGAAGGCTCAATTTATCGCCCTCGCTTATGCCGAGCACCGAACCACGATCGGTAACATTACCGACGGTGACGATTTCGTCAAGGTCGCCAAGTTCGAGCGCGAGAATGAGCGTCATTATCTTTGTTGTGCTCGCGGGGAAGGCTTGTTCTTCGCCTGCCTTTGAGTAGAGTACCGCGCCGCTTTCAACATCCATCAAAAGGGCATAGCGGGAGTAGATGTCATCATCCTCAAGTGCGAATGCTACGGCACTTTGGGTCATCAGGAAAATTAACAAGAGCAATATGCTCACAATTCGTTTCAAAACGGATTCCTTCCTTTTACGCTTTTTTTGCATCCACGCAGAACAAATGCCCACATGAATCCGACTAACAGTATAACAAACATTTTACTGTTTTGTACAGTGCAATGAGGGAATTTCTTGTTTTTTTCATGTTTTGTTCACCTAATGTGGTGAAAATATCCCAAAGATATGGTATACTAAGAAATATCGGCGAAAGTGAACCGGTGTTTACATGAGTTGGATCGATGCTATCTAAGCCGATATTAAACAAGCAAAAATAAATGCGGAAGCGTGAAACAGATTGCTTTTTTTGCGCCTTCCGAAAATGGAGGAAAAACCGATGGCAGTACGTATACTTTTGGTTGATGACGAACCTCTCATACTCAAGGGTCTTCGCTTTGCGCTCCAGCAGGACGGATATGAGATAGACCAGGCTCAAGACGGTGAGGAAGCTATATCGAAGATACTCGCCGGCGGAGTTGACCTGGTGTTGCTCGATGTTATGCTCCCTAAGTTCTCAGGCATTGAAGTGTGCCAGAGAGTTAGGGATGAAGGCGTTGAAGTGCCCATCATCATGCTCACGGCAAAGGGCGAGGATATGGATAAAATCCTCGGGCTTGAATATGGCGCAGATGATTACATGACAAAGCCTTTCAATATACTCGAGGTTAAGGCCAGGATAAAAACCATACTCAGGCGCACCGCCACAAAAAAGGATGATAACCGCGATTCGCAAACATTCTCCTTTGGCGACCTTGTGCTCGATACGCGCTCGCGTTCCGTCACCGTTGAGGGAAATAATGTAAACCTCACTGTCCGTGAATTCGACTTGTTGCACCTATTCATATCGACATCGGGGAAGGTGTTCAATCGCGAACAGCTCCTGGAGCTCGTGTGGGGATATGATTACCTTGGCGATAACCGCACGGTTGACGTTCATATTCGCCGTTTGCGCGAAAAAATCGAGCCCGACCCGGCAAAGCCCAAGTATATTTTAACCAAGTGGGGAGTTGGTTACTATTTCGCGAATTCGTAGATTTTTCGGCTCCATTCGCTTTCGCACCACTGCCATATACCTCGGAGTAATGATTTTGGTGTTCGTGGGCGTATCTGCTACCGTAGGGAGCATAGTTGAAAACTTCCAAGTTAATGAGAGAATCGAGACGGAGCGAGAAAGCACGCTGCGTCTCGCTTCCGATGTTTCGGAAGCTTTGCATACCGGCGATTACGAGACATTGCACCATACCATCACCGAGCGAGCCTCAGCCCTCGGTGGGAGAATACTGTTATATAATACGAGCGGCGTGGTTTGGATGGACAGTGCCGCCCGCTACAATGGCTATCATCTACCATATCGTGAGGTGCGAGATGTGCTTGTGGACGATATGGCCTTTTCGTATGGATTTCACGACCTTATCGCAATAAACCAGGATGATAATTCACCATTTATGCTTGCCTCCGACACGGATTGGGTGGTGTACTATACTGCGCCCGTGATGTACGACTCGGAGAGAATAGGAGCCGTACTTTTCTCCCAGTCCATACAAGATGCGGTTGATAGCGTGGATAATGTAACCGCGCTTATTAGCGTGGTGTTTCTTGCGTCTGCGGTGCTCGTTGGCGTTGTCAGCCTGCTCGTTACATCATACTTAACCAAACCGATAGTCACCTTAACTCAAGCTATCGAGCGTGTTGGTTCCAAAGGATATGGCCAGCATGTACCCGTAAAAGGTAGAGATGAGCTTGCTGAACTTTCAAGTGCATTCAATATAATGAGTGAAAAACTTGAAAACCATGAAAGACTGCGTGATGAATTTGTCTCCAACGCATCGCATGAATTAAAAACGCCGCTTACAGCGATGAAGATACTCGCCGAGACGATGCTATATCAGGAAGAACCGGATCCGGAAATGAGCCGTGAGTTTTTCCAAGATATCGACCATGAGGTTGACAGGCTCACCCATATCATAACGGACCTTCTTCGCATGGTACAGCAGGAGCAACAAAGCGAAGAACTTACCTTTGCCCCCGTCGACCTCGAGGAGATTGTTCAGCGCGTAATACGTAGGCTTATGCCGCTTGCAAAGAAAAAGGGCATACGCCTTGAGAAAAAGCTGGTGAAAGTTAACCTAATGGGCGATGAATCGCGCCTTGAACAGGTTGCGATGAACCTCATCGACAATGCGCTCAAGTACACCGATAAGGGAAGCATCGCGGTTACTTTGAAAACGGATGGTAATTTTGCCGTACTCATAGTGCGTGATACGGGCATCGGCATACCCAAGGAAGCGATTCCGCGCTTGTTCGAGCGCTTCTATCGCGTTGACAAGGCTCGAAGCCGCGAAACAGGCGGCACGGGGCTCGGCCTTTCCATAGTGGAGCGCATAGTTTCCATGCATGGTGGGTTCTTGAATGTTGAAAGCGTGGTTGGAAGAGGAACTACTTTCACCGCGAGATTACCGATTGCCCAAAATGTCAAGGAGGAGGAGAATAATGCGTAGATTTGCACTCATATGCCTGCTGATTTGTCCCCTTCTCTTGTTCGGTTGTATGACTTCCATTTCCGAAGACCTGAGTTTAGATGAGCTACCCGGCGTATACCCGGATCAATCGGCGGAAGAGATAATAGAAACCACATTATACTACCCGCTCGAGGAAAGCGGATACATAGTTCCAGTTGATACAAGAGTTTCCGTTCAACTAAACGAAGCTCCGGAATGGGCCGTTATGCGCACGCTCCTCTCGGGGGCGCAAGGGCTTTCCTACAATCTTCTTTCGCCTTTTCCGTCCAACATTGAAGTTGTGTCGATGTCCGCGAACTCGGATGTGCTTAGAATCTCATTTAATAATGAGCTACTATCCCTTCGCCAAAATGCCCTCGCAGGGCAAAGCCGAGATGTTAAAACGAGTGTATACTGCGCAGTCAACTCGCTTTTGGAGTTGGGTAATTACGAGAGGGTTGAAATTCGCGTGGTGCTACACGAAGGAGGCGAGGGTGTGCGCGTTGCGCCATCCATGCTGGGATTCGACTCGGACGAGGAGTGGCTCTCGCCATTGGAGTATGCGCCGGATGTTGTAGCGGATGTGCAAATCGTAGCATCCATCGGCCTTGCGCATCTGGTGGAACAATCTCATTACGACGCGGCGGCGTATTTCTACCTGCCAAACGATATAAATGGCTCGGATATCGCTATCGATGCAGAATTTCTTATGCTTCCAACCATAGTGGATTTCGCGGTGCACAGCTTCGAAAGAACCGAAACAGGGGATGTTTTTACCAGAATAAGCCTTACATATTTGAGTGAGGAAACGGGCCTGGCCGTCCAAACCGAGCAGTTTGATTTGCCGATGGAGCTTGTAGACGGGCTGTACAAGATGAACCTTTCGTATCTATCGGGAAAATTGCGGTGAGGAGGAGTGAAGATGAAAAAAAACATTGTTAAATTCACATCGCTTATACTGTGCTGTTTGATCTTAACATCATGCTCTCGGGTGGAAGTGTACCCCGATCCTTTGCCCATCGAAATTCAAACACCTCCCGAGCCAAGTGAAGAGGATACATATTTCGATGCAACGCTCTTCGTTTATTCGAGTACGGATTATTACACCTTCGAAGAAACGTCCGTGCGTTTGCCGCTTGATGGGTATAAGAGTAGAGCCCATATAGCTGTTGAAACATTGCTCGAAATCGATCCGATATACCATAATGGATATATGGATCTATCCTTGGACTATACTGAGATTATAGGCAATGTGCTACTGGTGTACCTCGTGGGAGAAGTGCCGGAAGACAGGCGCGATTTCGTTGTTGTTCGAGGTGCGATAGCATCAACCGCGGCGGCTAACCAAGAAGAGATTACCCATACTATATTGCTGGTAAACGGAATACAACCCGGCTATAACGGACGACCAATTTCGCCGCTCGCGCCATTGTCGCAATCGCTCTTACAGCATCTATCGGAGATGGATGCTACATATAATCCCGAGCTGTATAGCCCGCTTTTAAGGGAAGAAGATGACGAAGCCACCAGCGTGGAGGCTTTAGCGTATGAGCAGTGGGAAGCCATGCTCTGCTTCCCCGATACGAGCGGCAACCACATAACGAACGAGCTTGCAGACATACGCTACGAAAAGGATCTACCCGTGAACGAAATAGCCTCGTATGTGTTGCATGCGCTCGCCGTAGGGCCTACGAGAAACAGCGAATTTGCCTCGCCCTTCCCGTCATCATTCCCATTGCTTCATTGCTACGATATTCAGATGATAGACGAGAGCGGAAGCCCCCTTGAGCCGGATGAAGATGGGGTTTTGCCCGATGGACCCTACCACCTTGCATTGTTTGCACATAATGAGGGTGAGGGATTGCTAGATGCGAGACTGTACGCCGCAACGGCTTACAGCCTGCTTACATTCCTCCCCGAAATAAGCGGATTGCGCATTTACCTCGGCGAAGAACCGCTAACGCCATCCTACCTTCTTATGAGCACGGAAAATAAGGTTCACTTTGAATTGTCGGACTTTGACGATTATCCCGGCATGCCGCTCACCTTCTTCGTTCCTGATAAGAGCAACTCCCTCTTAAATCCGGTAACTTATTTCGTTCCGTCCGAGGATGCATTCTCGCCCATGGCGCGGCTCTTTACGCTGTTGTCGGATTCGCTACAAGCCTTCCCGTACACCGGCATTTCGGCGGAGGATATCCTTTCGGTTGAAATTGCGGACGACATCGCGATCATAAACTGGCGAGCGGGCTTCAAGAAAAAGATCGAAAGGGCGATTGAAAGGGAAAGCATCGAAAAAGCAAACGCGAGGGAACGCATGATAATTTATGCCATCGTGAATACGCTTTGCGAAATCGATGGTATTGAGCGCGTTTGGATGCTCGAAGAGGGGCACGCCATAAGTGGCGCGGCAGGGATGATAGACCTATCGGGGCCGCTTCTCAATAACCCGGGCCTTGTGGCACTGCCGTAAACGCAATGTATCCATATGTAGTTTTGCTATTTGACATTAAAATGCCATAAAGCAGTACGTGCATCTTTTTTATTACTGTGATATAATGTAAAACAAACAGAAAAATCTTTTGGAACATTATTTATGGAAAAGAGGGTTAAATTATGGAAAACAGGACGAGTGCCGCGAAAGCGCCAAACCGCCGCATTATGAGCATAGCGATGTTTCTATTCGCTGCATACAACCTTTTTATCGGCGTTGTCGGGTTGTTGTTTGTACAGCACACGAGATTCCTTGAAATTTGGGCGCAGATACTCTTCACGCTCCTCGGTGTGATGATGATTGTATGTGGCGTGAAAGGGTTAAAGAATGACCCCGGAAAGCATTTGAGTAAAATTGCGTTTTTCACATTTCTGGTTTCGCTTGCGGCCTTCATCGTGTACTTTTTGATGTATGGGGCTTCATGGGGTGCGATGCTCAGCTGTGTGATGCTAATTGCGTACATGAATGTCATGAATGTGAAGGTGTATACTCCGGCACAGGCTTTGCCTAAAAAGGAGAGTACCGCTGATATCGTGGCGCAGATGGAAGATGATAACGACTAGCGACCGCTGAACTCGGAACTTTAAAAAAAGCTCAGTGCCAACAATTTTCTGAGTGTTTTTGACAGCATTACCATCCGTTTTTTGTATTTGAAAGCGGATGGTATTTTTTGCTTCCTGCTTAAAAGTAAAAAAGCACCATATGGTGTAGATACAAGCCGATATCGTGTGAACACCTGTATCATCTATGCAAGTCGATGCGTAAAAAGTAAAATATTACCTTAAACGTAAACAAACGGTTTCGTAACTTGCATACGATTTGCCTTTGAGCCGAAAATAGGTTACAATGAAAACGGTATTAAACGAAAGGATAAAATGAGAATTGGGCAAACGTAAGATTAGACATAACGCAGGCCGTGGGGGGATGTTTTCCGCCGCGCGCATT
>CAYJPI010000077.1:0-8569 GCA_964372005.1 uncultured Oscillospiraceae bacterium
CTTCGATAAGCTCCTCGAGCGTGAAGGTCTCCCTTTCATCGCCGGGATTCCAGCCGAGCAAAGCGATATAATTCACTATCGCTTCCTTGAGATATCCTTCCTTCAATAAATCTTGGAACGATGCATCGCCCGTGCGCTTGGAAAGCTTATGTTGCGCATCCTTCATGATGGGCGGCATGTGGATATACGCCGGAATCTCCCATCCAAAGCCCTCATACAAAAGATTGTACTTCGGGGTTGAGCTTAGGTATTCCATGCCGCGCATAACATGCGATATCGCCATTAGATGATCGTCGATTACATTCGCGAAATTATATGTCGGCATACCGTCGGCCTTGATTAGAACCGCATCATCGAGCGTGTCATTTTGCACGGTTATATCGCCGAAAATAAGATCGGAGAAGGTGGTTTCGCCCGTTGTCGGTACATTCTGGCGTATAACAAATGCAATACCTTCATCGCATTTTTTTGCAATTTCTTCGGCGCTCAAATGCAAGCAATGCTTATCATATTTGAAGGTCTCTCCGCGCTTGGTGGCTTCCTCGCGGCGCGCTTCAAGCTCTTCCTTAGTGCAAAAACAGCGATATGCATGTCCGTTGTCGATCAATTCATCGGCATAGGGCATGTACGATGCCTTGCGCTCGCTTTGAACATAGGGGCCGTAATCGCCGCCTACATCGGGGCCTTCATCCCAATTCATCCCGACGGATTTGAGCGTATCAAATATTACATCGGTCGCCCCTTCAACGAGGCGTTCCTGGTCGGTATCCTCTATGCGAAGAATGAATGTGCCATCATTCTTTTTCGCGAAAAGATACGCATATAGCGCACTTCTTAAATTTCCTATGTGCATATAGCCCGTGGGGCTGGGTGCAAAACGTGTACGTACTGTCATTAAATCTCTCCTTACTGAGTGCCTTACTGGGGCTTGTAGCTATCCTTCAAGCCAACTACGCGGTTAAATACGGGTTTTTCTCTCGTGTGCGATAAATCCGCGGCGAAATAGCCAACGCGCATAAACTGCGACTTATCGCCGGGCTTCTCGTTTGCCAATCCCTTCTCAACGATCGATTTTTTCACGGTGAGCGAGTTCGGATTGAGCTGGTTCACGAAATCTTCCTTATCTACGATGTCGCTAAGCATGAGCGGCTCATACAAACGCACTTCGGCTTCCACGGCATCGGCTTCGCTTACCCAGTGGAGCGTTCCTTTAACCTTGCGTGTGCATTCGCCGGATTTGCTCTCGGGATCGTATGTGCAGTACACGGTTGTAACATCGCCGTTCGCATCCAGCTCATAGCGTTCGCATTTGATTATATACGCGCCCTTCAAGCGAACCTCGCCCTCGGGCTTTAAGCGGAAAAATTTCTTAGGCGGTTCAACCGCGAAATCCTCACGCTCGATATAAACTACCTTCGAGAAGCTGAGCGTGCGCTCACCCATCTCGGGTACATTGGGGTGATTTTCAAGGACGATATCCTCCGTCTTGCCATCTTCCCAATTTTCAATAACAAGCTTTATAGGGTCGATAACGGCCATCATGCGCGGTGCAGTTGCGTTTAGATCCTCGCGTACACAATGCTCAAGCATAGCGGTATCTACCGTAGAATCAGCTTTTGCCACGCCTACACGGTTGAGGAAATCGAGTATCGACGCAGGGGTGTAGCCCTTCCTTCTCATGCCGCAAAGCGTGGGCATACGCGGATCATCCCATCCGTTTACATGTCCTTCCTCAACAAGCCTTCTAAGATAACGCTTGCTCATGATGGTGTTCGTTAGGTTCAATCTTGCAAACTCTATCTGACGGGGCTTGTGCTCGAACTCGCACTGCTCGATCACCCAATCATACAAAGGACGATGCGCCTCGTATTCGAGCGAGCATAGTGAATGAGTAACGCCCTCGATGGCATCCTGTATGGGATGGGCAAAGTCGTACATCGGGTAGATGCACCACTCGTCACCTGCATGATGATGTGCCATGTGAATAATGCGATACATCGCAGGGTCACGCATATTCATGTTCGGCGATGCCATGTCGATCTTCGCACGCAATGTGCGCGAACCATCCTCAAACTCGCCATTCTTCATGCGCTCAAACAATTCAAGGTTCTCCTCAACGCTTCGATCGCGCCATGGTGAATTTTTGCCCGGGGCAGTCAATGTTCCGCGATACTCGCGCATCGCATCCTTATCAAGGTCGCAAACATATGCTACGCCCTTCTTAATAAGCTTCACCGCCAAATCATAGCAGGTGCCGAAATAATCCGATCCGTAAAGCTCTTTGTCCCACTCGAAACCGAGCCACTTTATATCATCCTTTATGGCTTCTACGAACTCAACATCCTCCTTCGTGGGATTCGTGTCGTCGTAGCGAAGGTTACACTTGCCACCAAATTTTTCAGCGATCACAAAATCAATGTAAAAAGCCTTAGCGTGGCCGATATGCAAATATCCATTCGGTTCGGGCGGGAAGCGCGTTTGTATTGCTCCTACTCCCTTTTGCATGTCCGCTTCAACAGCTTCTTCGATAAAATTCTTCGATCGTAATACTTCTTCCATGTCTTTGACCTTCCTATTATCCTTTACTTGGCGGTTCTTGTCAATGAAATGAAGCAATATGCATGATTTTTTTGCGATAAAATCCTCTCAATCCATGAGAAATGGCCGAACGTATAACACTCATATTCACGCAAACAGCTCCCCCACCCGTCCTTGCGCCTTGATCATCGGCGCAAAGGCGATAAATACCGCCAACATAAGCGTTGGCGGCAAGTAATAAGTAATAGTGAAAAGTGAAAAGGTCATGATATTTCTCCTTGCGGAGAAATATCAGTATGTCAAAAAAGCACCTAAATCCCCCCTCGGCCACATTTGTGGTCGAAAAAAGGGGTCAAGGGGATGGATATCCCCTTGCAGGGGTCTTAGGGGACGGCGTCCCCTAACGTACTCCCCCTCTCGAGCCGAAAATCGGCTCGAAAAAGGGATCCAAGGGATGAAATCCTTGGCAGGGGTTCTAGGGGACGGCGTCCCCTAACGTACCCACCGTCCCCTAGACGCAAGCACGCAAAAGGCCGACGCGATTGCGTCGGCCTTTTGGTTGGAAATTCTTATTCGCTGTCCTCTTCGACCTTGAAGTTCTGCAAGAGATCTGCAAGGCTCGTGGTGGTGGACTGTACCGGCGGGAGCTGGTAGTCGCCACCCTCGTCGCGACGACGACGCTCGGGGCGCTCGCTACGATCGAAGTTGGTGTTACGTGCGCGCTCTGTTCTTGCGTCACGCTGGGGACGCTCGAAGCTACGCTCGCTGCGCGGTGCGCTGCTCTGCTGCGGACGCTCAGCCTGGCGCTGTTCTTGGCGCTCCTGGTACTGGCGGTCGCGCTCTGCGCGCTCTGCGGCGATTTCAGCGGCAATCTCGGGGTTCTCCTCAAGGATAACCTCTTTGCGGCTGAGGCTGATGCGCTTTGCTTCGGAGTTTACATCGAGAACCTTGCAACGTACGACATCGCCGACATTGATTTCGTCCTCAACCTTAGCAATACGCTTTACGCCAACCTGCGAAATGTGGATCAAACCATCGATGGTGGGCTCGAGAGCAACGAATGCACCGAAGGGCACAATGCGCACGACCTTACCTTCAACGATAGAACCAACAACATACTTCTCGCCTGCCATCGTCCAGGGCTTGGGCTGAAGCTGCTTGTAACCGAGCGATACGCGCTGCTTCTGCGCGTCCACATTGATAACGAGCACTTCGACCTGCTGGCCGATCTTGAGAATATCGGAGGGATGCTTTACTCTGCCCCAAGCGATATCCGTTACATGTACGAGACCATCGATGCCGCCGATATCAACGAATGCGCCGAAATCGGTCAAACGGCGTACAACGCCCTGCATCTTTGCGCCTGCTTCGAGGGACTTCCACTTCTCGGCCTTCTCGGCTTCAGCCTCGGCAAGAAGTACAGTCTTCTGAGAAGCAACGATGCGCTTTCTCTGCTTGTCTACCTCGATCACGGCTAGGCGCATGGGCTTGCCCACGAACTCGCCGAGATTCTCGACATACTTGGTGGAGACATGCGATGCGGGCACGAATGCGCGCACGCCATTGATGGTAGCGATAAGGCCGCCCTTAACGACTTCCTTGCCGACTGCATCAAATGTCTTGGACTCGAGCTCTTCGTCTGCTACGAGCTCTTCCCAGAGCTTCTTGCCTTCTACGCTCTTGCGCGAAAGAAGAACATTGCCCTCACCGTCGTTCACTTTGAGAACTTCCACCTCGATGGAATCGCCAACCTTAACCTGTTCGGAGGGGTTGACATCGGGGTCGGAAGAGAATTCACTGCGGGGGATGAATCCATCGGACTTGTAGCCGATGTTTACACAAACTTCGCCGTCCACAATCTGTACCACGGAACCCGTGATAATCTGTCCATTGCGGATACGTACAAGCGTCTTCTCGAACGCTTCTGCAAAGCTGTCGGGGTCGGCTGCTTCAGAAGCATCAGCAGATTCTTCCTCCTTCGCAATCTCTGCGGTCGTCTCTGCCGCGGGTTGCTCATCCTTAGCCGCTGCCTCAGGTTCGGTAGCCTCTACCGCTACGGGTGCTTCCTCAACCACGGGTGCGTCCTGTACCGCATCTTGTGCGGGTGTTTGAGCTTCCACTTCTTCTGTGGGCTGTGCCGTTGTCTTTTCCAGTTCGTTCATTCCTGTTAAAACCTCCCTAATCATCCAATCCGGCGCTGATGCGCCTGCAACAATACCTATTATACCATCAGATTTTATTTTTTCAAGTAAAAGTTGTCCCTTATTCTCTATAAAAACAGTGTTTTTACATTCTTTTTTGCAAAGTTCTGCCAATTTTTGTGTATTTGAGCTGTGAAATCCCCCAATTACCAACATTGTATCGCAACACTTTGCAAGTTCAATTGCCTCACTTTGTCGCTTCAAAGTGGTATCACAAATGGTATTTTTTACCTCAATTTCCATTTCGGCATCAAGTAACGCATCGCATACAGCTTCGTAAATATTTTTTTGCAGTGTCGTTTGTGAAACCACAACCGCCTTTTTTATTTCTGTTAATGAAGCAACCTCATCCTCACATTTAAGTATGTACGTTTGCTCGCGAGGCCCCCATCCTTCTATGCCGATAACTTCCGGATGCGTTTTTTCACCCACAATGATCAATGGGATGCTGTTCTCTTTCGCTGTTATTGCTATTTCGTGGATGCGTTTTACGAATGGGCATGTCGCGTCAACTACATTGCAATTCTTTTGCGATAATTTTTCAAACACATCGGGCGGCGCACCATGCGAGCGAATAATAACGAGCGCGCCATCTTCGATGTCATCAATATCGTTGATGGCAAAAACATTTTTGCTTTCAAGCCTTTCAACCACATCTCGGTTGTGTATGAGTTCGCCGAGCGTGTAAACACGCTCCTTACCTACGCGACTAAGGCCGGCTTTTTCCGCCATTTCGACGGCGCGCTTCACGCCGAAGCAGAAGCCTGCATGTTTTGCTACGCGAATTATCATGCATTAACCTCGCGAAGGAGCGACTTAAAACTGTCTTCTATAGTAGAAGTGATGGTATCGATAAGTTTTCCCTTTGGTGCGGTTTCTTTTAGCTTATCGATATGAATCGTCTCTCCAACGACCACTATTATTTTCCAGCGTCTGTAGCTATCGGGGCGAATGCACATGGGTATGATCGGCGCATTAGCTCGCGCAGCAAGGAACGCCGCGCCTTTTTCAAGTGCATCGAGTTCGCCCGTAATGCTCCTGTGCCCTTCCGCAAATATGCCGAATACTTTTCCTTCATCAAGAACCTTCATCGCTTTTTTGAGCGACACCATATCTACGCTTTGTCTTTCTATAGGAAAGGCGAGTGCCGAGCGCAATACTACATTCATAAGCCTACTCTTAAAGAGCGATGCTTTCGCCATAAAGTGTATGAAGCGAGGGCTTATGAGTGCAAGCGTTACGGGATCCATCATTGAAATATGATTGCACACATAAACCGCCTTACCCTTAACGCGCATGTTCTTCGCACCTATAACGCGTGGCCTGTATGCCAAATAGAAGAAAGGCACAAACAAAAAACGTACTAATGCATATATCATTGTTACTTCTCCATATTTGAGCGGATATGGCTCAGCACTGCCCGTTTCGCCTCGTCGATGGTGAGGTCGGTTGTATCAAGTTCCAAAGCATCATCAACCTTTGTTAAAGGTGAATGGATGCGATGCGAATCATCATAGTCACGAGCCATGATATCCTTTAGAACCTCCGCTTCGTTTACATCCTCGCCCTTGTTCTTCAGCTCAAGGTATCGCCTGTTAGCGCGAGCCTGAGCCGATGCCGTGATGTAAAACTTGTTCGGAGTATGCGGCAAAACCACAGCGCCGATATCTCG
The DNA here is from genome assembly GCA_964372005.1 of uncultured Oscillospiraceae bacterium. Lineage (GTDB taxonomy): Bacteria > Bacillota > Clostridia > Christensenellales > CAG-138 > CAYPKG01. The sequence goes on from CAYJPI010000077.1 coordinate 6,412, forward strand.
CCCATCCATAACGACGGACATCGATTTACCGATGCTTTGTTGCGTGCTTACGAGTTTTTCGCGTACCGCAAGATGCGCGCTTATCGCAGAAGCACCCTTGCCTACCTCTTCCGTGCGGATGAGGTGCGAAACATCCTCGCCATTTGCCTTGGTTAGCTGTTTTCCTTCTATATAATCAACCTCGATGTTTACGCCACCCAAAAGCGCTTCGCATCCTTGACGGTCGCGAGGATCTACCCCTTTGTTTATTGCGTAATATGCGAGCGCGCGATACATGGCACCCGTATCAAGGTGCAAAATCCCAAGTTCCTCGGCCACCGCCTTGGCCACGGTGCTTTTCCCCGCGCCCGATGGGCCATCTATCGCAATTTGTATATGGTTCATGTTTGCCTCCGGTAAAATGTAGAATCTTCGGTTATTTGAGCTCTCCCGCGAGCTTGCCCGTGCTCCATGCAATTTGTAGATTGAAACCGCCGGTAAACGCATCGGTGTCCAGCACTTCGCCTGCGATATACAAGCCACTCACCAGTTTGCTTTCGAGCGTGTTCGGGTTTACTTCCTTTACGGATAAGCCGCCTCGCGTTATTATGGCCTCATCGATGGAGCGAGCCGTCTTTACGGTGAGAGGAAGCATCTTCAATGTATCAAGAAGCTTGTTGCGCATGGCCTTAGTGAAGGTGGGCACCATCGCCTCCTTCGTAATGCCGGCTTGAAAGAGGACAACGTCCAAAAGGCGTGCCGGCAATAAAGCGTGGAATGCATTGTGCACGCTTTTTTGCTTGTTCTCTTCAAGGTCGCGAAGCAAGCGCTTTTCAAGCTGCTCCCTCGTAAGCCCCGGCTTTAAGTCGATAAACAATTTTACGCCCTCGGGTTTATCGGCGATGATAGAACTTGCCGAAAGCACCAGCGGACCGGTTACACCAAAATGCGCGAACAGCATCTCGCCGAGTTGTTCATAAACGCATTTCTTCCCATTATATGCCTTTAATACAACATTCTTGAGCGTTAGGCCGCTTAAAGTGCTCGGCCAAGTTTCCTCGGTTTCAAGTGGGACGAGTGCTCCCTTGGGTTCAATTATGGTGTGGCCGAGCTCATCGAGCATGCGATACCCATCGCCCGTTGAACCCGTTTGCCTGTAGGACAAGCCGCCGGTAGCGAGTATCACGCGGTCGGCATCGATAGTTTCGCCGCCCACAACCACGCCGCTCACCGCTCCGTCCTTTGTTTTGATGGATTGTACCTTTGCGCGCAGTTTCACATCGATCGAAAGTGCTTCCATACGCCGTGTGAGCGCACGCAAAACATCGCTCGATTTATCGGAAACGGGGAAAACGCGCGTTCCACGCTCCGTTTTAAGCGGAACGCCGAGTTTTTCGAAAAACTCCATAATGTCCGAGGACGACATGGCGGCATAAGCGCTATATAAAAACTTAGGATTACGGGGTACATTCTCAAAGAATGTCTCCTTGGTGCAAGCATTCGTTACATTACAACGCCCCTTGCCAGTTATGTAAAGTTTTTTGCCGAGCTTTTCATTATGCTCGAGCAGGCAAACACTATGCCCGTTTTTTGCGGCTTCGATGGCGGCTATCATGCCTGCGGCACCTCCGCCGATTACTACACATTTCATATTTGCATTCCTCCTTCTTCAAAAAGATGACTTTGGTCATTGAAGAGAGTTACTATCGTCTTTGACGGGCTGAGTATTAGGCTGTTGATGCTCACATTGTCAACGATAAAACGATGCATGTGAGTAGGTGGTATCCCCAGCGCATATCCTAACATTATACGTATGGGCACGGCATGAGTAACCGCAACCACAAAATCGTCATGCCCATACGTAGTGGGCATCTCTTTTAAAAAGCCTATACAGCGCTTTTTTAGTATTCGCATCGGCTCGGCACCGGGTGGAAGAGCTTCGTCCATATTTTTCTCCCACTTGCGCCATATAACGGGATAGTTCTTTTTTAAGTCAGCAAAGGAATGCCCTTCCCACTCGCCAAACTCACGCTCTAAAAGCCTATCATCGGTTTCGACGGGGAGGCCAATCGCCTTTGCAGTATCATAGGCACGAGAAAGCGGGCTTGAAATCACCTTGGTTATAGGAAGCTGTTTCAGCCTTTTTGCGAGCTTTTCGGCTTGCTCGTATCCCATTTCG
>CAYJPI010000078.1:0-8511 GCA_964372005.1 uncultured Oscillospiraceae bacterium
ACGGTACGCTCAGCATCAGGAAGCTTAACCGTCGAAATCATTTCGATAACCTGTTTATCGGCTTCGGCTTTGTTTACTTTCTTGCGTTCCATAACGATTTTGCGCATCTGCTCGCCGATGGTAAACACGGGGTTAAGTGCCGAAAGCGGATCTTGGAAAATCATCGCTATTTCGCTACCACGTATTTTGCGCATCTCAGCTTCGGACATCTTCAAGATGTCTCTGCCTTCAAGCAATATTTCGCCGCTTACTATTTCGCCGGGGGGTGTTGCCAGCAGCTTGAGTATGGTTAGTGCCAAAACCGTTTTTCCCGCACCGCTAACACCAACAACACCGAATGTTTTACCCTTTTCAATAACGATATGGTCAATATCAAGCACGGTGCGTGTTTGATCCATACCCTTATAGTTGACTTTTAGGTTTTTTATTTCTAAATAAGCACCCATAGTGCATCCTCCTTTATTGCTTTAACTCTTTCTTGTCTTTGGATCAAGAACCTCACGCAATCCATCGCCAATCAAGTTGAAACAAAGCACGGTGATGAATATGGCAATGCCGGGGAAGATACCGTACCACCAAGCATTCATGAAGTAGTTTTTGCTCGTACTGATCATAAGGCCCCATTCAGGCGTGGGAGACTGTGCACCTAGGCCGAGGAAGCTTAGGGATGCAACCGTCATTATAACGGAGCCCATGTCCATAGATGCCTGGGTGATAACGGGTGCGATACAGTTAGGTACGATGTGCTTGAATATGATGGTGAGGCGTTTAGTACCGATAGCGTCGGCAGCTTTTACAAACTGCTTCTCTTTAACGAGGATGGCTTGGCTGCGCACATAGCGTGCATACCACGGCCACCAGGAAAACACAACCGCTATAAGAGAGTTCATAAGCGATGGGCCTAAGAGCGCAGAGATCGTAATCGCGAGGAGCAAGGGCGGGAAGCTTAGGAATATGTCGGTGATACGCATTATCACTTCATCAACCATTCCGCCTTGCGAGCCCGCAAAAGCACCGAGTGATCCTCCAAGCACAACCGCTACAAGAACGGTCAAAACTGCCGGGAAAACCGAGTAACGCGTTCCATACAGCACCTTGCTGAAAATATCGCGGCCAAGCTCATCCGTACCGAACAAATGTTCGGATGAAGGTGCTTGAAGGGCTATTTCAGGGTGCACATCGCCGGTTACATCGCCCATGTATGGTACTATGATGGGGGCGAATATAGCGATGAGTATGATAATCGCCATAATAATGAGGGCAACACGTGCTAGAACGTTTTTACTAAGAAGCTTAAAGCCTGTTAGTATTTCTTTCATTTTTCTTACAAATCTTGCAGATAATGTCATGCTTATGCCCCCTTTCCATAGATTCTTACACGCGGATCAAGCGCGATAACGAGGTCGGCTATGAGGTTTGCAATAAGATAGATGAACGCCGAGAATAGTGTAACACCCATGATTGCAGGATAGTCATTACCGAGGATAGCATCCGAAACGTATTTTCCGATGCCGGGCCAGCTGAAAATGGATTCCACGAGGAATGTGTTCGTCATGGCATATGCGAACACCAAGGCCGAAGCTGTCGCGGTCGAACCCAAGATATTCTTGAGACCGAAGCGATTCCAGATGTAACTTTCTCTAATGCCGTAGGAACGCTCGGCAGTGATGTAGTTTTCACCCATAACTTCAAGCATGCTTGAACGTGTCAAACGGGCCAAATTTCCGATGGGATAAAGCGCAACCGTCAAAACGGGGAGAGCCATGTGCCATAATGCATCCCAGAAAACAACCCAATTGCCGGTGAACAGGGCATCGAACGATAGCATGCCTGTGATATCCGGTATTTCATAAAATAGTGATATTTCTTGAGAGAGACGGCCGCCCAAGGGGCTTATACCAAGAATGCCGAAGAATACAAGCTGAAATGCCAGTGCCACCCAGAACGATGGTAGCGACACTATTCCGATTGAGAAGACACGTACCAAGTGATCCGGGAGTTTGTCTTTGAATTTAGCTGATAGAATTCCGAGAGCCGGGCCCAATAGTAATCCGATAATCATAGCCCACAATACAAGTTCGAATGTTGCGGGTATATATTCCGACAGCTCGTCGGCGACGGGTCTGTGTGAGCGATAAGAGTTTCCTAGATCACCTTCAAGTAGATTCATACAGTAAATTGCGAATTGTGTAGTGATCGGCTCATCCAAGCCAAGCTCAATTCTTGCCTGTGCAATCTGCTCATCCGTTGCTCGCAAACCGGCCCATTTCATAGCCGGGTCTCCGGGGAGGAGTTGTGTGATAATGAAGGAAACAACTACAACGCCGAACAGAACCAACACGCCAAGGAGCAAACGTTTGCCAATGTACTTTAACATTTTCAAATCTCCTTACGTAATTATATGGATGCATCAGCATTGATGCCGATGCATCCGTAATTCAGATATTAACTTTGAAACGTGCGCTTATGCTTTGTAGCAGTCATAGAAGAAGATAACCAAGTCGTAGGCGGCATTTGCCTCATAGCCCTGAAGTGCTTTGCTTAGAACCATAACGGTTTTGTCGTCGCCAAGGTTGATTGTGGGAGCATCTGCAGCGATGATGGCTGCCATGCGCTCATACTCTGCCTGTGCTGCTGCACGGTCTGTAGCGCTCAAGATGTAAGCTTCTTCACAGCCGGTATCGATTTCGGGATTGGAGTAGTAGGACCAGTTCCATGTTGCGCCGGTCTTGTAGTAGCCGAGGTAGTAAGCTTGGGGAGTCGGTAGGTCAGGCCACTGACCCATGCAAAGAAGATCCTGTGCCTGTGTCTTGTCAGACTGATTTGCGATTTCAACCATGCTATCCCACGGAACATCGGTGATGTTCAATGTAACGCCGATTTTCGCAAGTTCAGCTTTCCAAAGCTCAAGCATCTTTTTACGGTCGTCCGTGCCGGCCATGTTGCTGATTTCGAGTTCGCGCAAGCCTTCGCCGCCGGGGTATCCGGCTTCAACCAAGAGCTCTGCGGCCTTATCAAGGTCGAAGGTATACGCAGGCTCCTGCAAGGAACCCCACATAGCATTGTTCATCATAACGTCGGTCGGTGTATCCGCAAAGCGGCCGAGGCGAACGAATTCAACATAGCTCTCATAGGGAACTGCATAGGAGAGTGCTTGGCGAAGTGCTACATTATCGAGGGGAGCTTTAACTGTGTTGATCCAAACGCCAAGGCTCTTGAAGGAGTCTGCAACAACTACGTTTACGTTTTCGTTTTTCTCGAGCTCTACAACATCCTCAGGAAGAATGTTCAAAACAGCATCGGCTTCGCCGCGCTCAACCATCTGGCGGCGAGTAGCATTTTCGGTTACGAGGCTGAATACGAGCTTGTCGATGTGCTCGCCTTCCCAACCCTTCCAGTATTCGGGGAAAGTGGTGAGGATAACTTCATTACCGGGGGTTTGCGACTGGAGCATGTAGGGGCCTGTGCCGCACATGTTACCTTCGGAGAACCAAGCGGAGCTTGCTTCATCATCATCGCCAACTGCTGTGGGCGAGTAGATGAATGCACCGATGTTCGATGCCGCGATAAGATCTAGGGGAACGGGATTTGCAAGCTTGAATTCAACTGTGTAATCATCGATAACATTGATTGCGGAAACCTCATCCCAGATGTAGGAGGCACCCTTGCCCAAGCGCATTGTTCTTTCGATGGAGAACTTAACCGCTTCCGCGTTGAAGTCTGTACCGTCGTGGAATTTTACGCCTTCACGAAGAGTGAATGTCCATGTGAGACCGTCTGCGGATGCTTCATATGCAGTAGCGAGATCATACATGAACTCGTTTGTCTCGGGATCGAAACGGAGCAAGCGCTCGTATACATTGTTTGTGATATATATCTCGTTGGAGTTAGCGATTGCAATGTCCCAGTTGAGCATCGGGATGGCATAAAGCGCGATAGTTGCAATGCTTACATCAGAAATATCTTGCGGTGCACCGGAGTCACCGGTGGGGGCGGCGGGTGAACAGCTTGTGAAGAGCAATGCAGCCACCATCAGCAATGTACAGGCGAGTACGAGTGTCGATTTTTTCATGTTTCTTTCCTCCTTGTTTTTAAGTCAAATCCTTATCGCATCTAAAACGATGCGATAAGGTTGATCACTGCAAGTGATATTTGTGAAATCAGAAAAATATACGTAATTGACAGAAAGCTTTTACACAAGTTATATCAAGCTTAATTTGAGATGTTTTTCGTCAATCATGACAAAAAATGATTAGCTCTTAGGGGGAATCTGTTTTTTCATCGCAACATTACGAAGTAACATCAAATTACGTCTTGTAAACTTGCGCTTAAAAATGTCCGTTAATTACACCAAGAAATCTTTGATTACATCCATTTGAGCCGCATCAAATGTACGCTCCTTGTAATCAGCTAGGCGACGCTGTACTTCGGCTTCCGCATTTTCAAGAAGGCTCTTACCGTTGCGCATCTTCCATACATCGTAATCAACCTTGTTGAAGAGCTTGGGAGAGATGTGCTCTGTGAAGTACTCATCGGGCATTCCGAGTTCGAGGAACATGCCGCCATGCTCTACTTCGTCGAGGTAGGAGTTGTAATCGATGCTCATGTCGATGTCGATACCCTGCTTCATGCGCTTGCTCATCATGAGTGTGTCCTCATCAAGCACAAACTTTTCGAGCGAAGCAGCGTTGATGGAACCCATCGAACCGAGTGTGAATTGCATCATGTCGATATCCGAGCAGATATTGATCATCTGCGTGAGCATGGATTCTGCACCCGCCTGGTAGTCCACCTGGAAAGCATCCGTGTAGCAGCCCGACGCACGGAAGGGAAGCTTGTAGTATTTGCAAAGCGATGCAATCGCCGCGCTCAAAAGCGCAGGTTCCGGGCTTCCGCAAATTGCGGTTGCGGTGCGAAGATTCGTTGTGGTGGATGTTCCTGCGTAGATAACGGGAGTGCCGGGCTCAAGAAGCTGAGTGAGCACGATGCCGGAAAGAACTTCCGCATTGTTCTGAATAAGCGTGGAGCACAAGGATGCGTGCGAGCTTATAACAGGGATGGACATCGTAACGATCTTAACTGCCTGCTTCTCAGCGATGTAGGCCATGATAACTTCAACGTCTGTCTGGCTGAAAGTTAGTGGCGATGAAGGAGTTGCACCACCGACAACTACGTAACCATCTTCTTTGCCATAGAACTTTTTAACCATCTGGATCTGTTTGCGAGCAACCTGTCCCACAGATTCCTTAGTTGTCTGAATAGCTGTAAGGTTGATCGGCTTATCAACATACTTTAGAAGGTTAGCCATCTGTACATAGGGTTCACGCTCGGACTCAATGCCCTGTGTGCAAATAAGAAGATTGTGAACGAACTGCAATGCATCACTGGAATCGGCGAGCTTACAGAAGTTAATATAGTCGCTAAGTTCCGCGCGGCGAACGGTGTGGTCCGCATCTACCATAAAGGTAGGGCCTGCACAGGTTCCGCAAAGGCTGCCCTTCGTGCGGTCAACCTGCACGGAGTACTCGCGTGCCTGCCATTCAAACGTTTCAGGACACGTTTTGAGCGCCGCGTCTACCTGCGCTTCATTGATGAATACAACATCTCCCTCGGTGCGGAAGCCGTTCTTCTTGAAAAGTTCTACCGCATCGGGATGGTCATAACGTACACCGCGTTTTTCAAGAAGTGCAACGGTCTGTCCGTGAACGAATTCTACCTGCTCTTTGTTAAGAAACACATCATTGAATGCCATTTGTTTTTCTCCTTTATATGTGTTGTGTATAATACCGGTACCGCTGTGCCGGATTGGAAAACTAGTCTACTTTAAGTGGGGAAACCATATTTTCCGGGCGAACAGTTGCATCGAAGTCTTCGCCGGTCATAAGGTCAAGTGCGATAACCGCTTCCCTTAGTGATACGCCATTTTTAAAAGCGTATTTAGTGGTTTTTGCTGCGTTCTCGTAGCCTATAGCGGGATTAAGCGCCGTAACAAGCACGAGCGAGTTCGCGAGGTTGCGTTCAATTGCTTCGTGGTTAGGCTGTATGCCTATCGCACAATTGTCATTGAATGATCTCATTGCATCTGCAAGAAGTTTTACAGACTGGAGGAAATTATATATGCACACCGGCATGAAAACATTAAGTTCAAAGTTACCTTGCGATGCGGCCATCGATACGCTTACATCGTTACCCATAACCTGTACTGCAACCATCGTAACGGCTTCGCACTGTGTGGGGTTAACCTTGCCTGGCATGATGGAACTTCCGGGTTCATTTTCGGGGATAATCAGCTCCCCTATTCCGCAACGCGGTCCGCTTGAAAGAAGGCGTACATCGTTTGCGATCTTCATGAGATCCGCCGCCAGTGCTTTTAATGCACCGTGGGCAAAAACTATCGCATCCTTACTTGTAAGTGAGTGGAACTTATTCGGTGCAGTTACGAAAGTTTCTCCCGTCAATCTGGTGATTTCATTCGCACTGTCTTCGCCGAATCGAGGATGTGCATTTAGCCCTGTGCCAACAGCGGTGCCGCCGAGTGCAAGTTCGCTTACATCCTCAAGCGATGTGAGTATCATCTTGCGGCATTTTACAAGCATCGCATGCCATCCGCTAATCTCTTGACCCAAGGTGATGGGTGTTGCATCCTGCAGATGTGTTCGGCCGATCTTAATTACATCCATGTAGCGGTTGCTAAGATCTTCGAATGTAGAAGTTAATATATCGAGCGATGGAATGAGCTCTTTTATAACCGATAACTTAGCCGCTACATGCATAGCAGTCGGAAAGGTGTCGTTAGAGCTTTGTGAGCGATTCACATGATCGTTTGGATGAACAAGTGTTTCACCCGCTATTTGATTGGCGCGGTTAGCGATAACCTCATTCACGTTCATGTTGCTCTGAGTTCCGCTTCCCGTTTGCCATACAACGAGCGGAAAGTGGTCATCGTGCATTCCTGTGATAATCTCGTCGCACACCTCGGCGATTAAATCCGCGCGGCGTTCATCGAGTATACCGAGGCGCTTGTTTGAAAGCGCAGCAGCTTTTTTTACATACGCGAAAGCATGTATAATTGGAAGGGGCATTTTTTCGGTGCCGATTTCGAAGTTTTGAAGGCTTCTTTGTGTCTGCGCTCCGAAGAGTCGATCCGCCGCTACGCGAATCTCGCCCATGGTGTCATGTTCTATGCGGTAATCCATTAAAAAATCTCCTTTTTATACGGGCATTTCCTTTGCAAACGCCTGCATATCGGGTTCATCCTGTATGCTACATAAGCGATCAAAGAGTTGATCTCTCTTCGCACTGTCAATGAAGGACAAACATCCGTCAAATTTGCGTTTAGCTGCCTCAAGTGTCAAAGGTTTTGGGGCAGTACCCAAAGGATAATCTATCCTGCGATCGAAGGTGCGGCCATCTTTAAGCTTTATATGCACAACGGCCGGTTCATTCATCAAAATGCCTTGGCCAAGGAATGCTTCGTCCTCTGTCATCTCCACGCGGGGCATGAATGCGCGAACCTTGGGATCCTGTATTGCTTCCTCGGTGAAGTTATCCAAACCGAGCTTTCCGTGTACAGCTGCGCAAGCTATTGCGTATGGCATCGAGAATTTCGCCTGGGTGATACTCGTAGGGTCATTGAACACGAGATTGCGGAAGGCAAATTCGCTCATGCCTGCGTTCACATGTTCTATATCATCCGCCTCCAAGGAAAGTTCCTCGCGAAGCTCCAGGAATCCATCAAGTGCGGTGTGGGAGCTACTGCAAACCGGATACTTCTTGAAGAGCAGTCCCGGGCAACGTGCATCCCAATCGCTTTCGTCAGCAAGTTTCACATCATCCGCTGTGATGTTCTTGCTCGCAAACGCGAGTGCATAACCATCCGTGCCTTCTACTGCAGAGGGGTTTGCGGTAACGCCGACGAGTGCAAGTTTTGCGCTTTCGATGCCGTTCTTCGCGGCAAGGCCGGCATGGTAGGGTTTTGTGAATGTGCCGAAGTTTACGCGAAGGCCGCTCGACTTCGAGCACGAGATGGCAAGCGCGTTGCACATCTTATCATAATCGAGATCCATAAGCATTGCAGCTGCGGCCGCGGCGCCGAATGTACCGAATACGCAGGTTGTGTGCCAACCGCGGTTCGTCAAGTCAGGCATTAGGGCAAGCGCAAGTTTGTGCATCGCCTCCATGGATAATGCGAATGCGCGAAGCATCTTTTGTCCGCTTATTGCACGGCTTTCGCCAAGCGCCATAACTACCGGTGCAAGTACCACGCTGGGGTGGCCTATGGTTGCGAGTGAAACATCATCATAATCGAGTGCATGTGAGGATACGCCGTTAATGAGTGCCGCGCTTTCCTCGGATACTCTCTTCGAATACCCGAATACGATCGCTTCTTCAAGGCTATCGCCCTTGGTGTACTCAAGCATCATATCGCAATCGTGGGTGCGGCTACCTGCATATGTTACACCGAAATAATCGATGAGAGCCATGCGCGCATTATCAAGAACATCGTTAGGG
>CAYJPI010000079.1:0-888 GCA_964372005.1 uncultured Oscillospiraceae bacterium
AGCCCGTCAAATTGACGGGCTGTCCATCGTCGGTGAGCATAATGAAAATCGTATTTCCATTGTCTCCCTCAACCACCTCGAACGGGCGATTCGATGTCGTTCGCTTTATATCCAGCGATACTTCAAATATTTTTTTACATTTTCCACCTTGAAAGTTCCTCCTCCCTAATCATCAATTATGGGATAAATCCCGTCAACTATCACAAAATTGCTAAACACCTTCCACATGTCATCGAAGCCTTGCGTGCCGAGTTCCTCTATAAGCTCCTTCTGGTTGCGCAAACCAAACTCGCTACTGCCTTTTTTCACCTCATTGCGCTGATCGGGTGTCAACGCCGTCAAAAACACCGCAACCTCGTTTATTCGTGCCTCATCATATGGCACTCCTCCGTTGAAATCCCACTTCGAACTGCCGCCACCGGTGCTCACCGCCTCGCTCGATACATCCACAACCTCGGGTTTGTTCAGTTCGTACTCCATCCAAAGCTCCATCTGCTTTTGCTCTGCGGCAAGATTGCTTTGGTATAAATCCATCGCATACCCCAAGGCCGTGCTCTGTGCGGCCGCCTGCGCGCTTGCATTGTACTGGTCCACCTGCAATTTGTTCGATAGATGCGCATTGTACTCGCCGCTCACCGCCTCTATAAGCGCACTTTGATAATTGCTCTCCAGCGATGCAATGTCGTCCGCCTCGCTATCCATCGCTTGCATCTTTACATCCGTAACATAGCTCGATCGCCCCAGCCCTCGCGATGCGGCATCCGCATCGATCTCAGCTCGATTATATGCGGTCTGCTCGCGCCTCGCATCGATAGCCCCATCGTATGATGGCCTTAGATACTCCGCTATCTGCGATGCTATCTCGCGCTTTGACGGCATCTCATATGA
>CAYJPI010000079.1:898-8439 GCA_964372005.1 uncultured Oscillospiraceae bacterium
GCCGCATTCGAATAAGGGCTTACATATGTGCTTGTCCCTTGCATCGAATATCCGGCACTTTGCGGATACCCCATTTGATTGCCGGCGTATGAAGCCCCATTGCCACCGCTCGCTGTTTGCATTTTGCTTTCATATGCAGCCTGCGTTTTCGGACCCCATAGCCCATCGGCCGTCACACCGAGCTGGCTTTGCATCTGCCTTACTTCATCCTTGCTCTTTATGAATGATGGTGCAACATATCCCCCGTAATTGTAGTTCGCCATAAGTATCCTCCCTTAAAATCCGCGGTTCGATCGCGTATATCTCTCCCACTCGGGGATTCTCTCGTTCTCATATGTCCATCCCGTAAGGCTGAATACATCATCAAGCTCCACCTTTATCTCATCAGCCCCGGGGATTACATATGGCGTTATCTCGCTTCCTGTATAGTAATCCTCTTCGTATACTCTTTCGGATGAACGTGTAGATTGCATCGGCTCGGAATAGGCTTGCGTCATATATGCAGGCGTTTCGAGAACCGTTTTCACCCCATCATTCACCGATCTATCCCAGCCCATCACCCCACTCGATCCCGGCGAAGCACTCGTATACTTCGTCGGCACGGAATGCGACCAATTGTACACGCCGCTCCCCTGCGTTCCGTATCCCGAGTACTGCCAGCCACCGCCGGTATCGTAGTACATGCCATTTGCGGATATCACAGCCCCCTCGGGATAGAAGTGATTGTCCTCGCGTATGAGCGCGCCATATGGCGTGTAGTACCTGTTGCCCACCTTGTAGGCCTGCCCCGTGTACCCCGATGCATGTTCAAGATACCCCGATGCGGCATCATAGTTCGTGCCAACCTTCTCAAGCCCCGAAAATGCTATCGGGTTTCCAAACTTGTCATAGGTGTAGTTCGTAACGGTTTTGTATCCACTCGTTTGTGTTGGCGTGTATCCTCCATAGCTTGTCACGGTAGGGATTGCCCCCACATCGCCACCATAACCCGAGGAATAACCACTGCGTCCGCTACTTTTCGAACCACTCGCGCCTGTATATGAAACCCCGGTCGATGTCCCATACGATGTTCCGTACGATCCGCTTGACGATGGCGAGGAATAGCTCGTTTTCCCGGGGATGCTAAGCGTATTTCCTGCATAAATTTTATTCGCATCCTTGATGCTCGGATTCGCCTTCATCAAATCGGAAACGGTAGTGTTGTTAGCCCTTGCTATTCCCGACAGCGTGTCCCCTCGTTCGATTGTGTAGTTTCCCATTTTACCCTCCTAAATGTTGCTCGCCCAGTTTTCAAGCGATGCTAGTCTAAGCGCAAGCTCGGCATTTACTTGATGCAAGGTCGAAAAATTTTGGTTCATAAAGTTCTCGGATTGCCTAACCCTGTCGTTATATCCCGTCTCATCCTCACCCTTTTGCCTGGATGCAGGGAATTGCACCGTATACATGGCACGCATGCCAACCACATTATCACTCATCTTGGTCTCTCCTTTACTTCAATGTACGCTTCAAGTCCGCCATGAAGGGAAAACCTGCTGCCTGCCTCGTTTTCTATGCGGAAACCAAAGGTTCTCGCCCAGTCCACATGCGGCTCAATTTCAAGTATATCAACCGTGTTTTCCTTCATAAGCGTTCGATACACATGCGTCTTTGCTCCATAGCGCGTGGTGAATATAATGGTGTTCCCTTCTCCTTCGCCGCGCAATGCAACCTCGCACACCCTTTTTTCCTTAAATCTTTCCTGCCAGTCCGTAACGGGGGTCTCCCAATATGCTCGTATAGCACCGCCGTCATAATCCTCGCCCTCGTTAAAGCGGTATACATAGCGATTATCGTTCACCATGTAGATCACCCCGTCAACCGCCAATATGTCGGATACGCGAAAACCATCGCGCACCATGTAACTTCGCCTCCTAATGTCATACGTAACGATGGCATTGTCGTACTCGCGATCCTCGCCTCCGCTCCCATGGTAGCAGGTGAAGTACAGCATATCCTTCGCCGTGCATCCCTTCGATAAGCTCACCTTCGATGCCTTCATGAAATGCTGTATGTTCTTAGCATCGGGCACCTGCGAAACCGTAACATTGTTAAAGTAGCGAAGTCCCACGGGCGTAAAAAAATATGCCATGTCGGCATATCTCACTATCGACGTGTGGCTCGTTTGTTCAACCTCCGCATCGATTCGCTCCACCGTGTAGTATGACGGGCGATCCCCCATCAGTCTGTACACGGAATATCTTTTCAGTATTAGAAGCTGTGTCGATAACGATGCTATCCCCATAATAGGATCGCCCACGCTGTCACCCACCTCGATAAAACCGCCCGATGCATTCACATTGGAGCTTACCTCATCGCTCGACCAATCCTCTATCCCTCGGCTGTCACCTGCTATCTGCGAATAATATAGCCTATTGGGATGCTCGGGGTCTCCTGCGGCGAACAGTCGCGAAAAATGCAAAGCGAGATAGTTTACAGGTGCATCCGAGTTGCCGCCTCTTACCTTTACCTCGTGGGAAGCTGTAGGAACGGGCGAAGGTGTGCTCGAAAGTACTACACTCTTCGTCACCTCATCCACCGATGCCACATCATGCGTCACACCATTTATTACAATCCCGGCCTCCATCAATCGTTTTTTTGCTATTTCGTCTATAGCATCAACCAGCGTAACCTTCTTCTGGCTCGATGCGTAACTTTGCACCGTTGTTTCAAGCACATATTCGCCCGAGCCGAACACGCTCGCCTTCTCGCTCGCACCGTCCCACTTGACTATCGAATGTTCTCCGCATGCGATCAGAATGAAGTCATAATTGCCGATATTGCATTGCACCGCATCGATGTGATTTCCTCCCACACTTTCGGGATATCTGAAGATTTCATCCCAATATGGCACGAACACTCCACTATCCCCTCCCTCCATCTGCGCTACAGCGCCCTCTCCCTCCTCAGGTGGGGGAATGGGAATCGCCTTTTCCCTATACGCGTAGATGCAAAGTATCCCTTCATCATTCTTAGCCACAGCCAAGAATTGCAGTTCATGGAAAAGCTTCATTATGAACAAGCGCTTAACCGCGCCGCTTCCTGGTATGGGTAAATCAAAGTGCTTAACAAAACCCTTCGCCACCGATAGGTTGCCGTCCACGGTGTCCATGTTTCGCGCGTCGGGGCTTGTTCCCTCGTTCACAAAAGCTCCGTCACGGGATTGGTCTATGCCGTAAAACTCCTCCGCCTTGTACTTCGTAACAGCCATACTACCATCGCTCCATATTCTTGATTTTGTAGGATTCTTCGCTACCGAGCCCACCTCGCATCAGCGCTCGCTTCTGGTCGCGGTACATCTCAAAATATACCGTCGCCCCTCGTTGCGTCGATGGGTCGCCCTGCGCCCGCTCGCATGCTACCATGTACGTTACTATGCATTGGTGCAGTTGCTCGGGTACAGCAGGCACATCGGTTGGGTTTTCAAGTGCATCGGGCACATATCGGTAGCGAACCGTGCACAGCCCATCGCTCGCAACCAAAATCCGCCCCTCTTTTTCCACGGATGTAAACCGCACCGCGTCCGCGCCCTTCCACATCGCTTCAATCTTCACGCATCGGCGCGAAAGCTTCGTTACATCGAGCCGCCCATCCTCTATCAATACATCCTCGGTATGATATAGCGGAAAGTCCCTCGCCAAGTCCTGCTGTGCTATGTTCGCATATTGCATCAATCTTCCGCGATAATTGTCGATCGTCTGGCTGTCGCTCCCTCTCTTCATCTGGTCAAGCGCGCATACAATCATCTCGTTGAGCGTCATTTTAGATCACCCAGCCCTCTGCCGTCTCCGACATACGGCTCAACCGCCAGCGCCGAAAGCTTCTTCCTTCGCGTCAAGTCAAACACATGCTCGGCGAGGAATCGCGGCACCTCCACCGCCTGCCCAACCTTGATATGGTACGGCGTGCGGTTAATCCTAAATGTACGAATCTCATCCTCGCGGCCCGTCTGCGCTCTAAGCACTATCATCACCATGTCCTTATCGCGTCCAACCACCTTAACATCCTCTTCAACTATCCTCTTAGCTTCCATCTTAATTCTCCTCTCGTTCATTTTTACGTTTTTCGGGTTTACGTTAGGAGGCCCTAAAACCTCCGCCGGGGATTTCATCCCCGAACCCCTTTTTCCGAACCGCTTCACGGTTCGAGGGGCATTCGTTTTTCCATTACTCAGCCGCCTCCACCCATTTTATCCCCAATGATTATGGGTATAAAATGGATGGCGAGAAAGGCAATCCATCCTATATATCACCAATTGGATTTAGGCATGGCGGCTTTAATCGTTTTCGCACCCGAAATCATAGATTTCGAGTATTTCAGTAATGAAGTGCAAAGGCTTTCAATCGTTTTTGACGACATGCGCGTCAAAAACGGGCAAAAACCGTAGGTTTTTGTTCTCTGCGCCGTTTGCCGGCCGCGAGCGAAGCGAACAGGCAAACGGCGACAAAACTCAAAAAAGTGTTCAAAGAACACTTTTTTGACACTTATTATTCGCTCGCCGCATGCTCGATGCGCAAGATCCAATCCTCGTTGAGAACCTTGCAAGCGAAAGCCTTAACCTTCGCACCAACCGTACCGCGCTGGTTGAGTGGGTCGAACCCGGCCTGCCCGATGGGCTTGATTATGCTCTCAATGCCATGGCCGCCAACATCGATAAGCCCGTACGCCTCCTGCCCAAACACGACGGTCTGGTATACATTCGTCGGCATTCCGGTTTCTGCATCAAACTCACCTGCATCGGCGGATACGATTGTCGCACCCTTGGCAACCGTGGCCGCCGCGGATAGCTTAACCGTTCGCGTCTCCTTGTTGTAAGGATCGGTCGCAGCAAGTGTCTTCGCGACACCGCCGATGTATATCGTGTTCCCACCTGTCATGAGATACGCCTCGCCGAGCGCACCGGGCGCATTTTGAAGCACGAATGTCGTCGTGTTCGATGTCGCGGCGGCGGCAACCTCGTTAACGCTCGGCTCAACTACGGGTGCTTCGGTGCTTTCAACGAATACAACGCCATACATGCGCCCAAGCTCGCCCGAGTATAGCGACTCCTGATGTACATAAGTGTTAGCCGCTTCCCACTTAGGATCATTCCAAAGATCATACTTGGCATAAGGATGAACTATCGCGATATAATGCTCCTTGCCACCCCTCGAAAACCTCGGCGCTTTCAAAAGTGTAAGCTCCAGTGCCGCCTTTTGTATCCCTGTGATGGTCAATACATCAGTCTTCTTTATCTCGCTTCTCGCCGTGCGATTTCCCATGTACATAACATTATCGCAGGTCACAAGCTCATCGCGAACCAGCCTGTCGATTACGGTACCCATAAGCTCGCCAAGGCGCTTCACGCCCGACTGGGTCACCTCATCATATGTCGTTAGCGAAAGCAGGTCGGAATACGTAAAGTACGCACCGTATTGATGCACAGTCGCTTCCACCATGTCCTGCTCGAGCGACAATCCCTCGGGCGTCACACCCTCCGTTAGCGGTGTCATCGCATTCGATGGGTCGAATAAGCACCAGCGTCGCATCTCTATCTTTTTTCCGCTGTTCTTGGGGATGGGCTTTTTCAATCCGTAATTCGCATACACAAACTTCGTCTTAGCAAAGTTAAGCAAATCGCGGTCGAAAAAAGTCTTGTTCATTCCTGTAGTGCCTGCTGTGTTCATCGTTGTGTTCATAAATTCCATTTTAATTTCCTCCTATCGAATGTATACTGTTTTGCCCTGCATGTACTTGTCATGCATGCCTTGCTTCACGCGCTCAAACTCCTCATCGCTCATCGAGTTATAATCGACCGGCCCGCCTTGTACCTGCGCAAACGACGGCCTCGACGGTGTGGGCAACGCCTGCATGCGCTCGCGCCTTCCACTCATACCCTTCAAAGCCTGCACCGTGCGGATGGCCGCAAACAAACCAAAGCGCGCGCAATCCTCAATAAAGCTCGGATAAATCGCGATATACTCATCAAGGTTAAAATCCTCGGGCAGTCGGCCGCTTCGCATTCCCTCGGCAATCTGTGCCGCGATATGCTTCGCTATTTCCTGCCTTTGCGCGCCACCTCCGTTTCTCATCGCACCCGCATTGTTCGCCGCTCCCGTCATCGCGGGTCTACCGTTTTGCATCTGTTCCATTCTTCTTTTTCCCTCCTGATAATACGGATGCTGTTCCATCCTTTTTTGCATGTCCTTGGTCGCCATCTCCATCTTTCTGCGAATCGCCTCGTCAAACTCACGCTTCGTGTAGCGCTTCTCGCTCGCATTTTTCTCCCCCGACGGCACTTGCGCCTGCGCCGCCGCGATCCTTTCAATCTCTACCGTGCGCTTGGATGCGTCGGCCATCCTCGCGTTTTTTCCCTCGGTAGCGCCTCTTTCGACCGTTTTTTTCTTTTCCATGTCTCGCCCTTTCGAATTTTGAGGCATAAAAAAAGGATGTAACTCACATCCTCAATTGCCCCAAAATCCCGGGTCAATGCCGGCAATTCAAGCAAAATAAAAGAAAACGAAATTTTCATTCATTCTCTTCTTCATTTTTCACTATTACCTATTACTTTAGCATTGCCCCAAGCCCGTTAATGGCCGGCCGCGCCAAAATTATCTTTGCATTCCCATGCTCGGTCTTTGTATTGCCGCTTGCGCGCCTTGCACCGCCCTTGCAGCCTCGCTCGCCCTGTTGATATCTTGCGTGCCGCCTTGCTTAGCTTTTGCACCTTCTTCATTCGGCCTCGCCGTCCTGAGTTTTTCAAGTATGAGCTCCTGCCCGTCAAAGTCCATCGCCTCCATGAGAACCGTGGGATCGATCTGCCCTTTGAACATCGCACAAAACTCAAGTATCATCTGATTGTTCGATAGCTTAGCAAACCGCGATTGTCTTACAGGCTTGATGCTCACGCTAAACTCAAGCGGCATTTCCCCATTTTGCATCGCGTTCTTCACGAGCACAGGCACATTTTCGCCGCCAAGTGTTATTATCACGCGCCTGGGTGTGATGTCAAACTCGCGTATGATCTCCAGCATCATCCTTACGCCCTGCTTGAACCCATAGTGTATGCGCCTCGCCTCAAGCCGCGATCGCTTCGAGCTCATCTCCTGCAATGCCGTGATGGCACTCGCCGCGGTAACTCCTGCGCGTACGCCGCCACGCGAAAAATCGTTTGATCCGCTCTCCTCCTTGATGCTCTCTCGCATTTGCTGCATGTACGCTATGATGTGCGAAGGCAATGGCCTATCCTGCACCCATTGCATCGTAGAGTTTGGCGGCGCGGTGGTCGATATAACTTCCTTCTCATAATCCTTAAGGTCATCAACATCGCATGCCCCCTCCATCACAAGGAATCGATTGTGCCCGGCACACAGCGCATTCTTCAATATAATCTGGTCTATCTTATCGCTGTATTGCTGTGCCGACTTAAACATGTCAACCACTCCCAGTCCCAAGGGCGATCCCTTCTGCTCATATAACGGTGTCACCACAAATGGGTACATTCCATGCGTAAAGTATCCCTCGCT
>CAYJPI010000080.1:0-8399 GCA_964372005.1 uncultured Oscillospiraceae bacterium
CAAATGTTTATGCTATCCACGGTGAAGCCTTTATGCGCACGCTTGTGGCCGAATCATTCGAGGTTATGCCCTTCATACTACCTTCTGGCGAAAATAGTAAAACCCTATCGAACGTAGGTGCACTGCTTGAAAGATTGAGTGAAAACTCTTTCACGCGAACCGATCTCGTTATCGCCCTCGGCGGCGGCGTTGTGGGCGATTTGGCAGGCTTTGCGGCGAGCATATATCTACGTGGAATACGGGTATTGCAAATGCCTACATCGCTACTCGCGGCGGTTGACAGTTCCGTCGGCGGAAAGACGGCCGTCAACCTTCCACGCGGCAAGAATCTTGCAGGTAGTTTCTTTCAACCATCGATGGTGCTTACGGATACCGATCTTTTCTCCACCCTCCCCGATAGATGCATCAAGGATGGGTATGCAGAAATCATCAAGGCAGGAATAATAAGCGACCCGATACTTTTCGAGATGTTCGAAAGCGGTAACATCGACATTGCAAGCGCCGCATCACGCGCGGTTCAGGTAAAGGCCGACATCGTGGCGATCGATCCGTTCGATGAGAAGGAACGCCAGCTTCTAAACCTCGGCCACACCATCGGCCACGCGGTGGAAAAGCTGAGCGAGCTCACCATATCGCATGGGCACGCTGTCGCTATCGGGATGGTTGCGGCCGCCCGTGCATCTGTTCGCAAGGGTATTATGTGTGAAGATGACGCACGTCGCATAGAGAATGTTGTGCGCAATTGCGGCTTGCCTACGGATTTACCATATGCCTCGCGCGACCTTGCCATCGCCGCCGGGATAGATAAAAAGAGGCGAAACAACACCATAACGCTTATCCTCCCCAAAAAAATAGGCGAGTGCATTATGGTGGAGGAAAATGTAGATAAGTTGGTTGAGTTCTTCGACAGTTGTAGGTAAGTAAGATAACTCAAAAAAGTGTTCGTAGAACACTTTTTTGACATTTCGACTAGTCTTTCACCGTCAAAGCCCTGCAGTTTATGCCGTCTTCAAGCAGGTCGTGGAAGTTTTGCGTGTCGCCTTCGGTTAATGCGTCGCGGAAAGCTTGCAAGCGATCCATGAGCTTATCGAGGCGTTCTGTAAGGGCTTCTTTATTGTCCATGCAAAGCTCCGTCCACATATCGGGGTTTAGCTTTGCAACGCGCGTGGCATCCTTAAAACTGCCGCCAACGAAACCATCATAGCTTTTCCCCTCGCCCGATGAAGCATAAGCGCTTGAAAGAACATGCGTTAGCTGTGATGTGTAGGCTATCATGCTATCGTGTTCCTTTGGGGAAAGCACCTTTGTTTTCTCAAACCCGGCGATGAGGAACAGCCGCCTTAACGAGTCAACCATGGCGATGGGCGTACCTGTAAAAGGCGTAAGTATCAACGATGCGCCGTGGAACATGTCCGCACGTGCCGCCGAAAAACCTGCGCGATTCGTTCCTCCCATCGGATGCGCGCCTATGAAGTTAAAGCCATGCTCCTTTGCTATTGGCTCTATCGCCTCGCACACCATGCCCTTTACGCCGCACACATCGGTTACTATCGCACCCTTTTTGATGAGCGGTGCAATGCGCTCTATGTACTCCACCGCCTCACGCGGATAGATGCACACGATGATTACATCGCACTCGCTGACATTCTCGTCGGTCAGTTGCGCATCGATTGCGTTCACCATCTTCGCGGCAAGCACCGCACTTGCTATTGCATCCGCGCCGAGAATCCTATGCTCTCCACTTTCATGTAAGGCGCGTGCAAGCGAGCCGCCGATAAGCCCAAGCCCCATTATACCAATAGTCATACTATCCTCATTTCTTCTCGTTCGTCCATGCGAAGGGGATCAATTCCTTCACGCGAGCGGTGAGCGATGTAAACTCCTCCGGCGTGATGGACTGGCGACCATCGCACAGCGCACGCGAGGGATTGTTGTGCACCTCTATCATAAGCCCATCCGCGCCGGACACCGTGGCCGCAAGCGCCATCGGGAGTACTAACTCCGATTTGCCCGTTGCGTGGCTGGGGTCAACTATCACGGGAAGATGCGTGGCCGCCTTCAAAACGGGCACCGCCGAAAGGTCGAGCGTGTTTCTGGTTTGGTCGCTGAAGGTGCGGATGCCGCGCTCGCACAGTATTACATTCTTGTTACCACCTGCGAGTATGTATTCCGCGCTCATCAAAAATTCTTCTATGGTGGATGATAGGCCGCGCTTTAACAGCACCGTCTTTTGGGTTTTGCCCAAGGCGCGTAGCATCTCAAAGTTTTGCATGTTTCGTGCGCCAACCTGTATAACTTCCACTTCATCGAATAAAGGAAGCTGGGAAAGATCCATTATCTCCGTTACGACGGGGAGCTTTGTGGCGCGCCCTGCTTCAAGCAAAAACTCAAGCCCCTTTTCGTGAAGCCCTTGAAACGCGTAAGGCGATGTGCGCGGCTTGAATGCGCCGCCTCGAAGCATGGTAGCGCCTGCGGCCTTCACATCCTTCGCTACCTCGAGGATCTGCTCCTCGCTCTCAATCGAGCATGGCCCTGCTATGATGGCGAAGTTGCCGCCGCCCACCTTCGTTTCGCCGATGCTTATCACGCTTGCATCGGGATGGAAGGCGCGGTTCACTTCCTTGTAAGGCTCCATGATTCGCTTAACATCCTTCACTATGTCGAGCGCTTGAATAAGCTCGATGTCAACCTTCGCTGTGTCGCCCACCAAGCCCATTATTGTTTGCTGTGTACCTGCTGACAAGTGCACATGCAATTCCAAGCTCTCAAGCCATGCGATGAGATTATCGTACTGTTCCTTATCCGGGTTAGGTTTTAAAATTACAATCATCGTTCTTTCCTCCTGCTATTAAACATAATAATCAAAAAAGCCCCACAGCGTATTGCTGCGGGGCTTCGTTAAGCTCCATATCACACAAGGTTTCGCCTTATGCTACGCACACGCCAAAATGCTACCCGTATCGATGTACAGATAGTAATAATAGCTTACGTATGCATTAGCAGTATGCTTCACGGCGTTACCCCTTTCATGCGTTCTTTTGTTAGTATACCCCATATCAAAATAAAATGCAAGGTTGAAATTAATTCAAAACTTACTTCAAAACCTCATAGACCGATTTTAGCTCCTCCGGCGATAGCGCTTCCGCGCGAACAGATGGGGGGAATTTCGCGAGCGCATCCATTACCGCCGCTTTATCGTAGGACGATAGATTGTTCGCGAGCGTTTTTCTTCGCATGGCAAAAACCGTTTTGATGAACGAGAGGAAACCTGCGTCAAGCGGTTCGGCCTTTCTTTCGAGTAGCACTATAGACGAGTGCACATCGGGCGCAGGAAAATAGCTCTTTGGCGATAGATCCATCACTATCTTTGCATCGTATTGTAGCGCGGTTGCCACCGCCAAAGGCCCATACACTTTGGCTTTCGGCGCGGCGACGAAACGCTCGGCCGCCTCTCTTTGCACCATGAACAATACATGCGAAAATGCAACATTACTCATTACAACATGCATCGCGATGGGGGTTGTTACATAGTATGGTAGATTGCCCATGCACACGCTGTTTTCGCCCAGCTCAAGCGATGCGATATCAACATCCAAAAAATCTTTATGGATAATTTTAAGACGCTCTTTATCGAATGTTTCATCCAATATGCGAACCATGGCCGCATCCTTTTCCACCGCGATGACATTCGCGCCGCGTTCAAGAAGGCCATTCGTAAGTGCACCTAAGCCTGCGCCTATCTCGAGCACATTTTTCCCACTTACCTCAACGAAATCGAGTATCGCTTCAAGCTCATCGGCATCCCTAAAAAAATTCTGCCCAAGTGCCTTGTTGGCCTTTATTTCAAGGTGCTTCAACCTCTCCTTTATGCCTTCTTCAGAGCATACGTGATATTCAAAAACCATGCTTATCAAACCTCGCAATCCTTACAATGTGTTTCGCGGATACATGCCGCCGCGATGATTCCCAGTATCACCGCCCCAAGCACTATGGTAAAGCCGAAAGTGTAGGGGAGGTTCAATGAGTCATGCCCATCAAAGATAAAGCCGAGTATGTACGGCAATATCGTAGAGCCTGCAAAACCGCCTATATTGATTATCGCGGACGTTATGCCGACATATCTTAAATCGTTAACCTCTTTTATCACCGGCCACGATACGACATAGCCGTAGCTCAAGAAGCCTATGGCGCACATCAACACGAGTACCGCACCGAGCGGTAGATACTTCGCCCCATAGATGAGGATAATCCATGATATCGCATATGCTATCCCTGCATACAGCGCCGGCTTCTTTCTGGTGCGATAACGATCGGACAGCTTGCCGATTACGATTGAGCCTGCACAGCTTCCGAGCATCGCGATGGTGGTGAAGGTGGCGGCGGCCACATCGTCGAGGCCGAAGGTGCTCTTCATAAATCCAACTCCGTAGAAGCCCACAATTATCGCAAACGAGCCGTAGAACGCCGCATATATGAAAAATGGCGGCCAGCTTGCGCGGTTCTTCGCGATGGTTGACACCGCACGCCACAGCTCCTTGCCCGATGGTGCGCTGCCGCCCACAGGCATGTCCGACACGAATGTGAAGCCGCGCTCGGCAGGTGTGTTGCGCACGAATGCGAAAATGAGTATCGACACTAAAAGCGAGATAGCGCAGATGATTAGCGATGCATTGCGCCAACCGAAGATATCGCTCATATAAGCGAGCGGCGCTTGCGAAAATGCGCCCACTATGCCGCCGATTAGCCCCGTCATACCTGTCATGGTGCCAAATTTTTCGCTTTCGTACCAATTCGCCTGTATCTTCATGATAGACACATAACCTACCGATGCGCCTATGCCCACGAGCGAACGCCCCACATACAACATCCAAACATCCTGCGCCATGCAAAATACAAGCAAACCGATCGCGCCAAACAAACAGCCGGTGGCGGCGGTGTTTCTCGCGCCCCAAGTGTCAACCAGTAAACCCGTTGGCAGCTGCATGATGATGTAGAACAGCGATGTCATGTTTGCAACCGCGACGAAGCCCGATTCCGACAAGGCGAACTCCAGCATAAGCGCTTCCTTGATAACGCCCATCGATAGCATATGAAAGTAGTTTATTCCACAAAGTGTAACGAGTATTCCCCATACGAGCGCGCGTGTTGATTTGAATTGCATAGGTTTATCCCCCATAAAAAAATCAATATGGCAACGTGTAGATGGTGTTGTATGAAGTTGTGATTTATTTCATCTGTCCCGTGACATTATGACCAGTAGAAGCCCACTTTCGTAGCTTAGGGTGGATTCGCCCTCGATGCGATTGCTCACACCGAGAGGGAATTTTTTTTCGAGCGTACCATTATCGAGGGAATACCACGCGCCTGTGAGCGTTATTCCCGTGCAAATTTCCGACCAGGAGAAGAGCGATAGCGTTTTCATGCCATTTGCCTTGAGCGATATGCATTTTTTTGGCGGTAAAAAGAATGCGCGATTATAACCGTCGATTAGCTGTACATCCGCGCCCTGCTCGAGCGCATGGTGCATTGTTTGTATGTTCGCTATTGTATGATCGAGCCTGCCGCCGATGCCGCCGAAAATGCGAATGTCACTATAGCCGCGCTTTATCGCTTCCTTTACGGCGAGCATGGTGTCCGTGTCGTCCTTTTCTTCGGGGGCGGTTAAAAGCTCTTTACATTGTGTGGGCGTGTAGCCGAGCGAATCGAAATCGCCCAGGCATAAATCCGGTGTTAGGCCGAGCTTTACGGCATGGGTGAACCCACCGTCCGCGCACACGATAAAATCATCCGCGCGTTCAAGGAACGTGTCGCGGATGTCGCCTTCGATGTATGAGGTTAATATGCTTGCGCCGCGCAATTTATATTACGCCCTTCGTGCTTGGGATATCGTTCGCCGCGCGTGCATCCGTTTCGAGTGCGATGCGCAGTGCGCGCGCAACCGCTTTGAACATACCCTCCACGATGTGGTGAAGGTTCACGCCTGCATGCTGTACGATATGAAGGTTGATCCCTGCGGCCGTTGAAAAAGCGCGGAAGAACTCTTCGGTAAGCTGGCAGTCGTACTCGCCTATCATCGCGCCTGCTGGCAAACTAGCTTCAAACACGAAAACCGGGCGCGCCGATATGTCGAGCACGGCTTCGATGCGCGCCTCGTCCATCGGCAAAACCATGTGGCCATAGCGTTTTATGCCGCGCTTATCGCCCATCGCTTTTAGGAATGCGTCACCGAGTGCGATGCCCACATCCTCCACGGTGTGGTGCGCGTCCACATGCGTATCGCCAATGCATTTCACTTTAAGGTCGTACAGGCCGTGCTTTGCAAAAAGGTCAAGCATATGGTCGAAGAAGCCGACTCCCGTGGATATATCGATTTTCGCTTGTCTCATATTCCCTCCGTCAATCCTCGAATCGTATGTCTATCGCATGTGCATGTGCCGTGAGGCGTTCGATATTCGCTATCGAGGTGATATCCTTGTGCACCTCGCGAAGCCCATCCTTGCTATAGAATATCACGCTTGTGCGTTTTACGAAATCATCCACACCCAATGGCGAGGAGAAACGCGCCGTGCCATTCGTCGGGAGCACATGGTTCGGGCCTGCTATATAGTCGCCAAGCGGTTCGGGCGAGTACGCGCCCATGAAGACCGCGCCTGCATTTTCTATCTTTGCCATGTAGGCTGCCGGTTTTTCTATCATCAATTCGAGATGCTCGGGCGCGATTATGTTCGCAAACTCGATGCTCTCGTCTATGCTCCTTGTTATTACGATGCCGCTTTGCTTGGAGATCGACACATCCGCGATATCCTTGCGCGGCAGTTTATCGAGCTGGGCGGCAAGTTCAAGCTGAACCGCATCCGATAGGCTTTCGCTGTCGGTGACGAGGAATGCCGCCGCGAGCGGATCGTGCTCCGCTTGGGATAGCATGTCCGCGGCGATGAAGCGCGGATCTGCGCTCGCGTCCGCGACGATGAGTATCTCCGACGGGCCTGCGATCATGTCGATGCCGACCGTGCCGAACACCTCGCGCTTTGCCGTCGCAACATAAGTGTTGCCCGGGCCGGTTATTTTATCCACCTTGGGTATGCGCTTCGTGCCATACGCAAGCGCCGCCACCGCCTGCGCGCCGCCAATCCTTAGCACCTTGGTAGCGCCTGCCTCGTTAGCCGCGACGAGCGTGAGCGGTTCTATCGCGCCCTCCTTGTCCGGCGGTGTTACCATGATTATTTCTTTAACACCTGCAACACGGGCAGGGATAATGTTCATCAGCACGCTCGACGGGTACGCCGCGAGTCCGCCGGGCACATACACGCCCACGCGGTTTAACGGGCGCACTATCTGGCCTGTGCGCTTGCCGCGCTCGCCGATCATGAAACCTTCGCGCAATTGTTGCTCGTGGTATGTGCGGATGTTCTTCACCGCGATGCGAAGTGCTTTTAGCACCTTGCCCTCTACCATCGAGTATGCCGCCGAGATCTCGTCCTCGCCTACGACGATGTCGTTAACGCCCATGTTCGGCCAGTCAAACTGGCGCGAGTATGAAAGCAGCGCCTCATCGCCCTCATCGCGTACATTCTTGATGATCTCGCGCACCGTCGAAACCACACGCTCGTCTACCTCCTGTGCTCGCGACTCGAGCCGCTCGAGCACCGCGTCCTTGTCCGAACGCGCATCAAATACTGCTATCATTTTTCCTCCTATCACTGCGTGTCGCAATATGGGAACGCTTAGGGATTCCGTCCCTAAGAACCCTGCAAGGGGAAGATTGTCCCCTTGACCCCTTTATCTCGGCCGCCTTGCGACCGAGGGGGATGATTCTAATGTGTTTTTTACGTGCGCTCTATTACCCCTCAAAAGCATATGCACATCCATAATTCCATTTCTCCGCAAGGAGAAATTTCCTAACCTTTTCACTTTTCGCTATTACTTATTACTTGCTGTCAACCTTAAGTTGACAGCATCGCCGCGGCGATCTGCGCCGCGAGAGCAACATTGTTGTATACGAGCGCGATGTTCGACTCAAGGCTGCTACCGCCGGTGAGATCTTTGACGCGCCCGAGAAGAAATGGTGTTATATCCTTGCCGACTATGCCGCGCTGTTCTGCTTCCTTGAGTGCATTGTTGATCGCCTCGTCGATGGGCTCTTTGGGCATGGCCTTGTCCTCGGGGATGGGGTTTGCGATAAGCATGCCACCGCTATAGCCGAGTGCGGCCTTGTACGAGATAACATCCGCTATCTCCTGCGCGGTGTCCATGCGATAATCTACGCTGTAGCCGCTTGAGCGCGTGTAGAATGCCGGCATCTCATCGGTGCGATAGCCTACAACGCAAACGCCCTTGGTTTCGAGATACTCGCGCGTAAGCCCAATATCGAGTATGCTCTTGCAACCTGCGCAGATAAC
>CAYJPI010000081.1:0-5627 GCA_964372005.1 uncultured Oscillospiraceae bacterium
TCTTTTAGCATAAATAGGGTTTTCGGGTTTCGGCCAGAGTAGACCCGGCGTGTCCATCAATTCTAGATATGGGGTAACCTTAACCCATTGCTTTCCCTTCGTAACGCCCGGACGATCGCCGACCTTCGCTCGCGATGCACCTGCGATGCGGTTTATGAATGTGGACTTCCCAACATTCGGTATGCCAACCACCATGATGCGTACCGTCTTTATTACGCCCTTTTCCTTCGCCCTGGCGACCTTTTCCGCAGCGGCAGCTGCGATGGCATCAAGCGCGGCTTTTTTCTTATCGTTCGCGGTGGATGTAATCGATATCGCCGTTATACCGAGCGCTTTATAATGATTTATCCACTTTTTTGTAACTTCCGGATTGGCAAGATCGCTCTTATTTAGAAGTATCACGCGCTGTTTCTGCGAGAAGAGCTCGTCAAAATCAGGGTTCCTCGATGAAGCGGGCGCCCTTGCATCCACTATTTCAACAACAACATCAATCTGCTTTAAGTTTTCGATGAGCATGCGGCGCGCTTTGGCCATATGCCCGGGATACCATTGTATCTGCATCTTCATTTCTCCCTATTCTTCTACATTATACCATTTTTCTATGAAGAGTAAAAACCGCCGAGGCAAGGCATCGCAATAATGGCGATACAATCTCCCGACGGTTTATGTTTTCAGCTATTCACTCAGCCTTCGAAGTATTCGCCGCGCTTATAGTCATATATAGCGCCGCTAGAATATAGGCCGATATTCTCAAGCACCTTGCCCGTGCCTATCGCGACGCAGGAGATCGGGTCTTCCGCGATGTAGCAAGGAACTTTCGTGTGATCCGCGATAAATCGATCCATGCCATAAAGTAGCGCGCCGCCACCTGTCAAGCATATACCGTTTTCCGCGATGTCCGAAGCAAGCTCCGGAGGAGTTTTTTCGAACAGTGCACGAACATTTTCGAGAATCTGTTGCAAGGGATCTTCCAGCGCATCGATCATCTCGTTTGAACCTACAACGATGGATTGCGGAAGTCCCGAAATCAAATTTCGTCCTTTAACATCAACGAACACTTGCTCTCTTCTGGGGTATGCCGATCCTATCGCAATCTTCATATCTTCCGCGGTACGTTCACCGATAAGAAGATTGTGCTTTTTACGCATATAATTGACGATTGATTCATCAAAACGATCACCCGCTACCTTGAGTGAAGTTGAAAGAACGGAACCGCCGAGCGATATAATGGCGATATCCGTGGTTCCGCCGCCAATATCGAGAACCATGTTTCCTCGCGGTTGCGAAATGTCGATACCCGCGCCTATTGCCGCTGCAATCGGCTCTTCAATAAGGAAAGTGTGTCTTGCACCTGCCTCCTCCGTAGCATCGATTACGGAACGCTTCTCAACTTCCGTTACCCCTGACGGCACGCACACAACCACGCGCGGCTTAAAGAAAATGTGTGTTCCCACTACCTTTTTCAGGAAGTGATGGAGCAATCTCTCCGTTATATCGAAATTGGATATAACACCGTCTTTGAGCGGACGGATGGCAATTATGCTTCCTGGTGTACGTCCGATCATACGGCGAGCCTCCTCACCTACCGCCAAAATACGTCCGGTAAGTCTTTCAACCGCAACAACCGAAGGCTCTCTTAGAACAATCCCCTTATTTTTAACATATACGAGTACACTCGATGTACCGAGGTCTATACCTACATCGTTAAATTCAAACAATGCCATTTTAGCTGTTCCTTTCCCCGATATATCGGGATATTTGTCATGCGTTTTTAGGCGAGAATACACAATACCGCAAATGGTATCTTCATTCTCCATGATACGCTATGCACGCACTTATAGTATTCTACCACTAATTACACATGTTTTACAAGCCCCAAACTACATTTGTATGCACTATAGACTTGTAACAATTCAGTGAACAAAAAACGAATGCTTGCACTTCTTCTCGCATAAGGGTACAATAAATATAGAAGTAGTACCTTCCATTTGGCGAAATTTCTAAAGAATATCTTGTTCGATACGTAGAAAGGAGGTATGCATCACATTGAAAGATCCAAGGATTGAATCGCTTGCCAAATTACTTTTAACGCACAGCTTGCAAATTAAGAGTGGTGAGCAGTTCGAAATCAATAGCGGAATACTTGCAAAACCGCTCATCAAGGCTTTGATGAAAGAAGCATCCAAGCTCGGTGCCGTCCCCCGTGTTAAACTTGAGGACGATGAACTTACACGACTATCCTTCTCTTATATAGACAGTGAAAACCTTGAAGCCTCAAACAGCGTGATAGACAAGGAGCTTGCATACGAACTCGAGCGATGGGAGCATCTATCGGCACATATTGATATAGGTGTAGATGAAAACGATGCGGAAATGAGCAGTGTTGATGCTAAAGTCCTTTCACACTACCGCACTCATATGAAAAAATTGCGCGACATTCGTATCAACGAAAAGCGCTGGGTGTATTTACACTGGCCAACAATGGCCGATGCGCAAAAAGCAAGTCTTTGTTATGATGATCTCTTTGAACTTTTCCTTTCATCCGCCCTATTGGATTATAAGAAAATGCATAACGATGTACTCCCCCTCGTTTCTCTAATGGAAAGAACAAAGCATGTTCGCATATTAGGTGTAGGAACGGATATTTCCTTTTCAATCGAGGGCATGAATGTTGTTCCATGCATAGGGCGAAGAAACATTCCCGACGGTGAAGTGTACACAGCGCCGAATAAACTAAGCGTGAACGGGCATATTCAATACAACACATGCGCAAATATGTTCGGCAAAAACTACAATAACCCTCGCCTTGTGGTGAAGGACGGGCGCATAGTGGAAGCCTATTGCGACAATGCTACGAAGGGCTTCAACGATCTTTTGGACATGGATGAGGGCGCAAGATTTTTTGGAGAATTTGCACTTGGAATAAATAATGCGCTAAAAACTCCCATCGGGAACACATTGTATGATGAAAAGATCGGCGGGTCATTCCATCTCACCCCGGGGAACGCATATAAAAGCGCATTCAACACAAATGAGAGTGCACTCCACTTGGATCTTGTTTGCCTACAGGCAAAGCCACACAATGGCGAAATTTGGTTTGACGGCGAATGCATCCGCAAAGACGGCCTATTCCTTCCTCAAGAACTTCTCTCGTTAAATCCTGACACATAGTAAAAACACAGTTTTGAAAGGAGGCGATCTATATGCCGACAAAGTCGTTGTATGATGTCGCTTTGGCTTTTCGTAAGGAGAGGCCGTGGAAGCGTATCACCGATCAAGAGTTATTCGGCGTACGTTTCCTTGATGGTGATATCGGATACTGTTGTATAATGGGCCGATCCGGGAAGCATTTCGCTTTAGCTTTATACATGTCGGACGTGGGACTGCAAAGTTTCTACTTCCTCAATGATCCAAGCCTGCACTCCGCCATTTTAACAGACACGGAGCTTCTATTCTCCCAAGATTGTTTAATGTGCTCATTTGAAATGAAGAGCGACCTTGAAAACAAAGATCTGTTGCAGGTTAAGAAGCTGGGGTATACCTTCTCGGGGCGCAATGCATATCCGCTTTTTAGAGAGTATCTGCCCGGTCACCTACCTTGGTATCTTGATGATGTATCCAAGCAGTATAAGCTTCGCATCGCCCTCTTGGCAGGCCTAGCCATAAACGAAAAACTGGCATCATCTCATGGATCCGAATCTTCCGAAGCCGCCATAAAATTCCGCAATGATCTAGGTTTCTCAAGTGAAGCACGGCCGGGCAACAGCATCCCCCTTCTCGTGCACGGTGATAATGATTCGTTTGAGTGGGGGGTTCATACCCTTCCATCTCTTGCAGAAATACCTGTTTGTCCAGTCGCACTTCGCATCAACGATGAATTGCGGGCAAAGCGTTTTAGCGCAATACCTGCGGAGAACAGCATCGTTTTGCAATGCCACCTCCTAATGATGCCCGTGGTAATATGGCAGGATGAAAATGGCGGTGATTCAGCCCCATTTTTCCCTTATGTTCTATTTGGCACGGAAACGGCATCATATTTCATGCTCCCACCCATTATGGGTGAAGGTAGCTATCGATCATTGCCTGAAAGCGTTCTTGACCAGTTTCTGTCATGGATCGAGGATATAGGTAAGCCACGTGCAATCCAAGCACGCGATGAACGCACGCGCCTGCTTCTGAGCGTTCTTTGCGAGCAGATCAAAATCCCCATCGATTGTACGGGCGATTTCACCCAGTTCGACGAAATGGCCGAGGACTTTGTTTCATCCGTTGCCGCAAGCGATGAAGAGAAGGCGCTTATGCGCAAAGAAAGTGGCCTTGAGGATATTTTGATAGAAGCTTTCGGCGAAATGCCACAAACGCTACGTCCACGAAGGATTGACCCCACCGATATAAAGGTCGATGTCGAGTCAAGCGAGGATCAAGAAGAGGTTTTGCGCGAACTTGCGCAACTGTTTTCAGCTTTGCAGCAGGGCGCACTACCTATGATGCAGCTTGAAAGGCGAGTTGAGTACAGCAAAAAAACGAAGCAAGCGAAACTCATGTTTTCGAAATATGCTTTCATTGTTTCCATTTCGATAAGAAAGGGTTGTTATCGTCATGTTGGGATATCGGCCGGCGCAACTTTGTACGATTTGCACCAAGCCATACTCAAAGCGTTCGACTTTGTAGATGACCACGCTCATGCATTTTTCATGGACAATGTTCCCTGGTCGGAAGCGGAGAGTTTTTACGCCGACGGCATAATGGAGGCCACTGCCTTCACACACGAATATCTATTGGGCGATATACTCGGCATAGAAGCGGATACAATCGGGAAGCGCTTCTCCTATGTCTTTGATTTCGGCGATGCTTGGATATTCTCGTGTAAGGTTATACATGTGCGTATTGAATCGTTCAAAACTGCCGAAGTTCTTTTGAAAAAGGGACGCTCACCAAATCAGTACAGCGATTCCGACGATTAAATTTTTTCCAATGGTGCCGATGCGATCTTGCAATGTCAAAAAAGTGTTCTGCGAACACTTTTTTGCTTTTTCACACCGTTTGCCTGTTCGCATATCTATAGCAATTTTATAGGGTGATTTATTTTACAAAATATCCCCATCAAAAAATTCACGGAATGTTTATCATTCATCTGTGTTTTCGCTGTTACGTTCCCATCATTTATGTTATAATGATGTAATGAATCATGGGGGAACATAATTTGCATAAAAAACACAGAAGATCGCGCTCAAGGCGCAGACGTACATCTTTAAAGGCATCTAATGCAGGACCGATTTTAGCGTTTAGCGCAACCGTAATCGGTATTCTTGGTTTGCTCGCAGCGCTGATTTTCTTTGCACTTCCAAAGTTGTTGCCTGTTTTTGGCGTACAGGAAGCGCTTCCTTGGGTTCCTACCCCTACACCGATACCCACACCAAGGCCAACACCCACTCCCCACCCTGTGGAAAATATCGATCCATATGATTTGCAAAGCGAAGTCGTTTTAGAAGGCGCCTCCGACTATGTTTGGTATGCCGATCCTGCAGTACATGAGGATACGCTTCTCATTACCGCCGGCAAAGTTGTAGACTCCAACGTGGTTATGGATGGGCTTTTCTCCATCAATATGTCCACAGGTGAGCAGG
>CAYJPI010000081.1:5656-6581 GCA_964372005.1 uncultured Oscillospiraceae bacterium
TATTAATGAGCAATTCAACTACCCCGTCATTAATGAGACATACATAGTTTATCTCGATGCGAAAATTTCGGGCGGCGGCATCATACGCGCTTATAATCGAGAAACCGGCGATACGCGCAATGTGAAGGATGTATATGTAGGCCACCCGGTTCTCCATCTCGATGGGCAATACCTATCATGGACGGAACAGACGGGTAGCAGTATGGATAAATTGTTCATCTGCGACCTTAACACGCTTGAAACCACAACACTGCAAACATTCAACAATACCCCTTATGGGCAGAGCATGGCGTCGATGTCGAACGGGCAAATCATCTATGCCAGTGATGACCCCCAAAGCAGTGGCAATGGCCCCGAGACGAGTGCAATACATGCAATTTCCTTCGACGATGCAAAGACCGACGTCTTCATTCCCGGAACATATGTGCACGATCCGTTAACGAATGGCACGCAATGGGTATGGCGTACAGGCTTACATGGCGAGGGCGATGATTTATACATGCGCTCCGGTACATCTTCGGCACCAATAGCGCAGGATATCATAGACTATGGCATCGGCGACCATTTCGCGGCCTATAGCAAGGATGAAGCCATCTTCATTTATCTTTTTGAGCAGAAAAAAACCTTGCAGATAACCCCCGACGCGGGCAGGGAACTTGCGCAGCTCGTCGGCGTTTGCGGTGATGTGGTGATATGGATGGACGTTACCACCGTAGGACGTGATGTAATGAAGTATGCTCGCATCCCATAAGCAAAAAGGAGTTCATTATGGCAAAATCCGATAGAACATGCTTTGTATGCGGGGAATGCGGATACGAATGCGGAAAATGGATGGGTAAATGCCCCGGCTGCGATAGCTGGAATACCTTGGTAGAACAAGCGAAAATCACAGTACGTTCATCTGGCTCACGTTCAACAGTGAGGG
>CAYJPI010000081.1:6591-8397 GCA_964372005.1 uncultured Oscillospiraceae bacterium
TCCGTTACAACGGGTATGACAAAAAAAGCCTCAACCGGAATCGGCGAGCTGGATCGGGTTCTCGGTGGAGGGCTCGCTCCTGCAATGGTTGTGCTCCTTGGAGGAGACCCCGGTATTGGAAAATCCACACTTTTATTGCAAGCGGCACATTCAATATCAAATACAGGAAAAGTGTTATACATTACAGGCGAAGAAAGCGCGGAGCAAATCAAGCTGCGTGCCGATCGTCTTGGCGTAAAAGGGGAGCTACTGCTTCTCGCCGAATCTAATCTTGCACTCATAGAAGCTGAGGCCGAGCGAACGGGGGCAATTTGCCTGATTATTGACAGCATACAAACCATGAGTTGCGATACCATCGCAGGTGCGGTTGGAAGCGTCAGCCAAGTACGTGAGGCAACGAGCCTACTTACGCGCTATGCGAAACGCACGAACACCGCTGTGTTAATAGTTGGGCATGTAACGAAGGACGGGGCAATCGCCGGCCCGCGAATACTTGAACATATGGTGGACACCGTACTCTATTTCGAAGGCGACCGCCACGCGGACATGCGCTTGCTTAGGGCGGTAAAAAATCGTTTCGGGTCAACAAACGAAATAGGCGTGTTTGAAATGTGCGATCGTGGAATGCGCGAAGTCTCAGACCCATCTCACATGTTTTTAAGCGGAGGAAACCTCCCCGGGTGCGCCGTAAGTTGCGCGCTTGAAGGTAGCCGCCCGATATTGCTCGAGGTGCAGTCGCTACTCTCCCCCACCGCATTCGGCTCTCCACGCCGTGCGGCAACGGGCGTGGACTCAGGCCGGTTGAATCTCCTTCTTGCCGTGCTCGAACAAAAGGCTCGCCTTCGTTTGTCGGACAAGGACGTGTACATCAACATAGTCGGAGGGTTGAAAATACTCGACCGTGCAATCGACCTTTCCGTAGCGATGTGCATCAGCTCGGCATATAAAGAAACATCTCTGCCTAAAAACACCGCTATGCTCGGAGAAATCGGACTTACAGGCGAAATACGTCCCGTAAGCCAAATGGATAAGCGTATTCGAGAATGCGTAAGGCTTGGGTTTACCGATATTTTGTTGCCACGCCTCTCGCATCCGCCACAAATACCCGGTGCAAATCTCATCCCGCTTCGAAATGTAGCGGAAGCCGTGGCTTATCTTTCTTAGGATATGTTAACACCGGAAGGCATCGCAATATGGATGGTGTGCATACTTCCGAGCTACATAAACAATTTATAAAATGGCATGAGAAAAGCCCGAGGGGAACCGGGCTTTTCTCTGTTCTAAGGATGGTTGGGGGTATGTCATCGCCTAAAGGCGGGATGACCCTTTTTTGCTATCGCTTAATCGGGCACCTTTTCTCCGAACGTAACATCAACTTGCTGCTGTTGTCCATCTCGTTCTATCGTTATGGTTGCCTGATCGCCCGCAGAATATTCACCGATGTTGAAAGAAAGTTCCGATCCTGTTGTTACTTCCTGGTCATTTATCGCAAGTATCAGGTCTCCTGCAACCAGCCCCGCCTCTTCTGCTGCCGTATCGAGTATAATCTCCACGATTTGAATGCGAGTTTCGTAACCCGAGTACGGGTCAACCGAGAAGAAATCAGAGAAACGATCGCCGCCGTTTCCGTCATCAATCACAACATCCTGTGTATAAACACCCAGTTGCGCTCGCCCCGAAACATAGCCGAGGTCGATAAGGTCGGAAACAACCTGCTTAGCGCTGTCTACAGGGATCGCAAATCCTAAACCTTCAGTGGAAGAAGATGCAACCTTCGCGTTGACAATACCTATCAATTCACCTTGC
>CAYJPI010000082.1:0-1036 GCA_964372005.1 uncultured Oscillospiraceae bacterium
TCGAGATTTCAAGAACCCTGCTCTCGAGAATTTTTCCGTCCTCGTCAACCATTTGCAAGCCGGCCTTCGATAGGTTTTCGTCTCCCAAAGGTGCAACATAAGCTATAGCACCGCCAGATTTACCCGTGCGAGTTTCAGGGAATTCGATGGTGTCATATGCTTCTTTCCAGTAGGTGGAAGCTTTAAACTCATCCAAGGTTAGCCAAGTTATATCCCCGGATGCATCCCTGCCGCCAAAGTACAAATGGTCAACAGTGAAGCCCTTACCTGTGGAAGCCGTGTACGTAATAGTTAAGGTGTTTTCATGAACGGCAATGCCATCATCATCCGTTCCGTCATCTATAACTGTGCTGTTAAACTCAAACTTCGTGGGAGTATAGGCGTTAACACTATTCCAACCAAGCGCATACAAGGATGTGTTATCCATGTACAATGTGGTCATATCCATGTCAGCGCTGTACGTTACAGCATCAAGCTTGATCTCAGTTTGGCCTTCAACCACATGTGTAACAGTTACAGTGGGGAGGGTGTTTTTCACCCAATTCGCATAAATGGTGTTATCTGTAAGGTCTTTAACCAAAGTAGAACTTGCAAAGCTAAATTCATTACCGTCTGCGGTTACCCAGCCCTCTTGGCGCATGCCCTCGGGAGCTTCAAAAATGGGTATGTTGTTAATTCCGTTCAGCCTTTTGTAGCTATCATAGGTGATAGTTTTTTCTTCGATATCAGTGTCATTCCAGTTTCTCACATAGGTTATCTGGATTTTCTTGTTCCAATTATGGTACAAATACACATCTTCTGTTCCGTAGAACACATCATTATAACCTACTTGTACTCCAATCGTGCCGGTTGCTTTATCGAAATATCTCCAGGTTGCACCGGAATAATCCTTCATCCACTCTACATCATTATGGGGTACAGTGGCCATGTAGATTGCGTTTTCAATCTTGCTGGTGTAGGTATCACCAAACTTGATTTTATACGTTTTGTTATCCTTTTCGTCGATAACGCCATCATCATCATAATCGTAATTGGT
>CAYJPI010000082.1:1046-8382 GCA_964372005.1 uncultured Oscillospiraceae bacterium
AATAGAATACCCTCAACGTATCCACGCCGATCTTATCATTTTGGATGAACTCCAAATCTTCAAGATTGTAGCGCTTATCACCATCAGCACCGATAACCTCGCCACTCACGGTCTGCAAGTAATAGTAATCACCTTGGCCTGTAGGTAGAGTATCTCCACCTACATCCGATATAAATGCATTGAGGAGCTCTTCATTGGTCAGAGTTGTGCCTTCAGCGACTGCACCAAATGCCGCACGTGCCCATGCTTCATATTCAACCATCGAAATCTGGTTTTGGTTCATGGACTCGAAGGCAAAGTCCTCTCCGTTACTTGTATGGAATTTTTCGCTGTACAAGTATAGGTTACCATTTTGTGTTTTATCCTTTATGTTCCTCTCGTTTGCGGGAGTAGTGGGTAGCCACGCCATGGGGAGGCTGTGTGCAGCTACATTATAATCAGACGCATATGCATACTGCTGTCCATTTGTGGGTTCAAAGTAATACTCTATAACCAACTGGCGATTCCAAACGGCATCGTCTTCTTCTTCATCAGTCAAAACTGTAACGAAGTTAATGTCTCTGCTTCCATCCTTGGGAGGCATCAACTCTAATAGAGTGTTGAATTCGCCTGCGCCATCAGTTACCATGTTGCCATAGTCAACGCTCATCCACACGCCGTATTTGTTTTCAACGAAAGTAATATCGCCCTTTGCAGGCCACATTTCATCCGTAATGGTTGAGCCATACTTTGTTTCTACGGTGTGGGTATCGCCCTCGTTGTACGTTGTGCCACCAATTGTCATTGTGTGGCTTGTGGTGCCATCATCATCACCTGCAAACTCGAAGTTCAAGTTAAACAGATCATATGTGTAGTACACATCTACGTAGTTAGTGTCACCTTCCACAACATTTATGTGCGCCAAAGAAGCGTAGCTATCCATTCCCTCGGGGAGTGTAAAGCCAAGCAGGTCCTCCGCATCTGTAATGCCGCCTTTATCAAGCTCGGCCTGAAGTTGGTCAGGGTCAAATGCTACATGCGCTACATGATGGCCAACATGCTTATCAAACATTTTGGATACTGTGCCGCCGGTGATGTAGCCTTCAACATCGGCTTTTTTGATCTCATCCGTTACAGCAAGGCCCTCTTTTTCAAGATAGAAGCGCATGGTGTATTGCTGAAGTTTGGGGGTGCTCCAAATGCCTGTAAACTCAATATCCTCGGTAAGGGGATACTTGTTATCTGTCAGCTTTATGGCAGTGCCTTCCACGTTGGTCCACACGTAATTGCCTGCAGCGTCTTTCATAACACTGCCATCTTCGCCTCTTACAACGTGATACTCATTTCCAGCGTTGTCTTTCCAGCCTACAAATGTGTAAACATAGTAGCTTGCCGGCACCCTGCTAAATGCAATGTTCGTGCCATATCCGCCTATCAAGGGCGCAATATCGCCGGCGCTACCATTAGGAGTGTTCGCATCAAATGTTACAACAACCTGATCCCACTCGTGATAAACCTTAAGCACATTGGGCTTAGAAGGATCATTATCGATAACTTTCAATGTTGTGTTTGTTGATGCTGTATCAATCGGGGTATAGCCAACATAAGCAGTATTGTCAATCTTTGTCGCATCAACAATCGTACCGGGTAAGCCTACCCATGTATCTTTTTTAATCGTTTCAACCAATTGGTAATCGGCTGCATCAAACTCTTTGTTTTCTGCACTAAATGCTTTTTCTTTATAATGTTCAACCACATAGGTAAGGGAGGGAACATCATAATAGAATTTGTATTTAGCATCTACAGAGGCACTGCCAATCACTATGGGGGCTGTGTACTCAATCTTTTCTCCGCCATCAACAGTGTAATGCGTGGGGTCTTCATCATATACCTGTACGGGTGTAATGGTTATGCTGCCACCCTCGGGAACGGTGTACGGGTCGGGGGCTGCTGCAGCTGTTTTTTCCACACCTTCGCTATCAAGGTATACATACGATACTTCAATTTCATACACATTAGCAGCGTTGTACTTTGCTACAAAAGTATATGTTGGCGCTTCATAGTCAGCTTCCAAAACATTTGTGCTTTCGCCGAAGGTGAATTCATATGTCTCAGTTAAACGAACATCAGTCGCATCATACCAGCCCGCAAATTCGCCGCCGTTTACCGGACCCATGATACCGCTGGGATTTAAAGCAGGCAGCTTGCCCATGAGCATCTTGAACTCTTCTTCACCCTGAGAGTTTTTAACAAAAAGCACTTCTCCGGCATCATTTGTGTACTGGTACTTTATGTTTACCCAAGGTGTGTAGAAGCTGGCGTACAATGTTATATCGCCTTCTACAGTTTCACCAACCGGAGCGCCTTCGCTATCATACCAGCCGTTGAATACCTGGTTCTGCGGTATTTTTTCAACGGGAAAAATGTATTCGGGGTATGGGTCACCGTCATTTGCCTCGATTTCAGACAATTTTTCTTCGCCGAACATGTAAGTGACTGTGGCCATATCCACCGCCACAGGTGCAGGTTCGCCCTCCTCGGCGTAAGCTGTCATCGGCACAACGTCCAGCACCATAGGTACGAACATAGCTAGTGCCAATAAAAAGCTCAGACATTTTAGTTGCCATGATTTTGTATACATCATTTCTTTTCCTTTCAAAAGTTACTTCACCTTTTTTCATCCCCCCCCACGCACGATTGATTTTAATCACATCATTTTGTGGGACAACGTACTGCTTTTTGCAGTTTTCTAATTTTTCATTGTCTCCTCTTCGCTCGGTGTGAACTTAATGCCACACACTCAGTACCCCTCCCTTTACACCAATTGTTCCATAGATTGTTCCGGGCTTTCCACCCGATATGCTATCATTATAGCTACCCATGGTTACTTTTGGGTTACATCTACCCCTTTTTTCCAAAAAAATTTTTATATACTTTTTGGAAGGTGGATCTTCTTACCTATATATATAAACAAGATAGCTTGTATCACTCACCAAAAAATTTGTCTGCCCGGACGAGTTCTATATTTGTCCGTTAACGCTCCTTTGCGCATGTGTAGCCGTGTTAGATTTTTTGCAAGGCGTGTCCGCGTAGAGCGCACTATACTACGCATGAGAATAAGAGTATTGGTTCATTCTCATGCGTAGTTTTAACTTTCAATAACAGGGAATCCCATTTGCATACCGTATAAAATTCTCATAAGTATATCACATCGCACTTGTGAAAAAAAGATATTTTTTATGAATTTTTTTATAATCCGGCTGATATAAATCGTGCATATGTCAGGCAGGGCGTAAAACGACAAAATCCCCAATATTAACCCCCGTGACAACACTTTGTTTGCCTTATCTACTCATTCCTGAAATTTCTCCTAAGCCCTCCGATCGCAGCCAGCGACGGTACAATTCCGGCGATCATCCCGGCTGCCACGGCCATTCCTACAACGCCATAAAACAAAGTTTCGTTCACAATAAAATCGAACACGCCCGTATTCGCATAGGAGTAACTGCCCACCGCCACAACGAGCAAGCCCACACCGATAATCGCGCCCGTCAGTACCACGATAAATGTTTCGATTACCGTCATGTTGAAAATTTGTTTTTTCTTTGCGCCTATGTTCTTGAGCCCATTGAACTCGCGCTTTCTCACCGACATTATAATCGCAAATGTGTTGAACAACGCAACCACCGATAACGCAATCCCGATACCGCCGAGCAGTAGGGATGCGCCGAGTTGGACATCATATTCGGGGCTTTGGGTGTAGTGTTCGAGTGTATTTTCATGCGAGGCTACTAGGGGCGCATTGGTGTACACGCGATCTAAAGAGGCATCATATAACGTATTTTTCACCGTGCTGTGTGAAATTATGGCATTGTAGCCTTCCTCTTCGCTTCGGTCGTTTTTGAATATGCCGCTCACTTTCATGTCCATGCTTAAACCGTCGGGAAGCCAAACTTGCACGGAATCGCCCGTGGAAAGTTCTTTGATGTGCTCGGACACGAGCAAAGTATTCCCCGATACATCCGAACTTCCCTCCAACATTTGCACATTCGGCAATGCACCGTATACCGCAAGCGCACTAAGTTCGGTCGGCTCGTTATCAAGATTCGCAACGATGCCGATGTTCTTCGTTCCCATGACGTCTCTTTCATGCACTTCATAGGCATAAAAGTTATTTGCAACATATAAATATTCATCCGCGAAATCATAATTGCTTTTTGCGAGTGCATCCATATAGGTTATGTTGTTGAGTAGCATCATCGTGCCCATAGATATCATTATCGCGATGGACACCGATGCAACCGCAAACTTCGTCGCCTTAAAGTTGATGTTCGCATAGGCCACCTGCCCGAGCGACCTTACAAAACGTTTCACTACAAGCGATAATATTAGGTTAAACAGACGAATGATGAGCGGCGTGATGCACATAAGCGCAGCAAGATATACCGCCACCGCGCAAAATACCATACCGATGCCGAGGCCACCCTCAAGCGGCGTGAATATGAGGATCGCCGTGCCGCCAAGAAGCAACACTATGCCTGCGACAACCCCGAATGCAGAGATTTTGCTAGTGTAATCCGCTTCGCTTTTGATGGCCGATGCAGGCGGTGCGGACAAGGGCTTTCTTGACGATACCCACGACACGAACATCGATGTAAGTATTACCGCAAGCGCGACCGCACCATCCCACAAATAGGAATGTGTGACAGTGAATGTATCGGAGATGATGCCGAGGTTTCTATACATATCCGCTATGAAATTTGCGGCATGCATGCCGATGAACGCGCCCAATGACGTCGCGATTACACCCAAGAAGAAGGTTTGCCATACCAAAATCGCGGTGACTTGCCCCTTTGTCAGGCCGATTACGCGAAGCAGTGCCAAATCTTTGAAGCGGTTCACGATGGAAAAACGCACCGTTCCGCTGATGACGAATATGCTTATTACAAGGCAAAGCGCTCCCATCGTGATGAATATCACCATGAGTGAAATGTCGTTATTTGCGATATCATTTATCTCCGCCCGCGACTTGTTTTCGCCCAAGTATACCTCATATCCTTCGTTTTCGAGCCTTTGTGCGAGAGTTTCTGCGTCATCCGTCACGATACCGACACCGTAGCATCCTACCGCATACTCAATAGCTGACGAATCACTCACGAACGCATAATTTGCGATGTCGTACATGCCCTCGATATCGCTCGTGACGATGCCCGAAAGCACAAAGCTCTCCTCTTCAAAATTGGTTTTCATGCTAACCGTATCGCCGATTGAGAATCCCTGTGCAAGCTTTTCATCGAGCAGAATTTCGCCGTCTTTCGGCAGTTGGCCTTCCAATGAAAAGCCGCTGAGTGCCATTGCTGATGTGGCATTGGCGACGATGTTCCCACGCCCTTCCATCTCCACATGAAATGGGTAATCGGCGATCGCGCCGTATTCCGATTGCAACCTTTGCAATTGTTCCGCGCCCAAAGGAATACGCCCGGTGGCCGCTTCCGACTCCTCCTTGATGTCGCCATCTTCCTCCGTGATCGTTATGGTGATATCTTGATCGTGCATCACAACCAAGTCAACTCCATCGAAGCGATGCCCATAGTCAAACCCTGCGGTCGCTGAAAACACCAAGTTTAGGCAAGCGCATATGATTGCGGCGGTGATCATCATGGCGATGAAAGTGCCGAAAAATAATCGAGCATTCTTTGCAATATCGCGAAAAATGTATTTACGCATGGGTCATCCTCACCATCACATTCGCGACTTCCTCTTTTGTAGGGCGTTCGAGTGTTTTCACGATGTTACCATCCATCATGAAATGCACGATGTCACACTTCGCCGCGACACTCGCATCATGAGTGATGATAATCGCCGGGGAATTGAACTCACGACAGCCTGCTATGAGCAGTTCTAAGACTTCGTTGCCCGTCTTGATGTCGAGCGCGCCGGTGGGTTCATCGGCGAAAATGATCTTGTTTTTCCCGAGAAGAGCACGCGCGATGGCCACGCGCTGTTGTTGTCCGCCGGAAAGTTTCGAGGGCATGGCCTTCTCTTTCCCCTTGATGCCGAGCTTTTCTATGAGTTCTGCAAGCCTTCTTTTATCGATGCGCTCGCCCGAGGTTTTGTATGGTAACTTGATATTTTCGATAACGTTCAAAACATCCACCAAATTATATTGCTGGAAAATGTAGCTCGTATTTTTCCTGCGAAATACGGTGAGTTTGGGTTCTCTGAGATTTGCGATGTTCTTGCCCATCACCTCAACAGTGCCCTGCCCTATCTCTTCGAGTCCCGATATGCAATTGAGAAATGTGGTTTTGCCGCATCCCGAAGGACCCATGAAAGCCGTTGTGTGGTTGCGGTAGATATCAACATTCACACCTTTCAACACGGGGACGGGGTTGCCGGGATACGATTTTACGAGCCCGCGCACGCGCACCGAAACTTCACCGCGCGGCATAGCTACCGTCTCCGGTGCCTCCTGCTCTTTATCATAAAAATAATCGATGCTAACGCCGAAGTACGCCGCAAGATCGGGCAAGATTAGCACATCGGGCATGGAAACTCCACGCTCCCATTTCGACACCGCCTGCTTGCTTATACCAAACTGATCTGCAACATCCTGTTGCGTTCTCCCCTTCAATTTACGAAGGTTCATTAGCCTTTCGCCGACAAAAACGGTATTCATAATTTTTCTCTCCATCAAATGTAATGGGCTTATTATGCCACCAAAAGCGAGAGATTACAAGGCATTTTCGGTCAACCGGCGGTTGACTTATGGTAACTTGACATAAAACGCACAAGTGGGCTTGACTTTTCTTGCTATTCACAGTCCTTTGGTATAATGTTGTCGTAG
Organism: uncultured Oscillospiraceae bacterium; assembly: GCA_964372005.1. Classification (GTDB taxonomy): domain Bacteria; phylum Bacillota; class Clostridia; order Christensenellales; family CAG-138; genus CAYPKG01. The sequence goes on from CAYJPI010000082.1 coordinate 7,873, forward strand.
TAAAACTATACCATGATATCTCGCATGTTTTGCACTTCGGTCTTTAGCCGCACATAATTGCTAGCGCAAGCAAACGTGCGCCTTCACCTCTCCGCTAATACCACAACAAATTTCGTGCCCTCCCCTTCACCGCTCGTAACCTCCACCTTTCCTTTGTGCATTTTAACGATGCGCTCCACGATGGACAAGCCGATGCCATTTCCTTTTGTGGTGCGCGATGCATCCGCTTGGTAGAAACGGTCGAATATACGAGGCAATTTCTCCTTCTCGATGGGTTCACCATAGTTCGTAACAGTGAATCTAAGCTCCTCCCCCTCTTGCGTGAGCGATATGTCGATATGGTGATCCGTCGGCGAAAACTTTATCGCATTGTCAAGCAGGTTAAGCCATACTTGACCCAAAAGTTCCAAGTTCCCTGTGATATAAATTTCGTCTATCTCGGGGCGAATCTCCACATTCTTTGCCTCCCATGTGCTTTGCATGGATACGATTAAACCCCTTATTTGCTCG
>CAYJPI010000083.1:0-8379 GCA_964372005.1 uncultured Oscillospiraceae bacterium
AATACGGGCTCTCCGGGGCCGATGCCGCCGGTCTCTTCGTATACCTGTATGGATGCCCTGTCACCGCGCAACTCGATGATTTCACCGATGAGGCGCTTTTCGCTGACTCGAACAATGTCATACATCTGCGCGTCGGCCATGCCTGACGCTACGATTAGAGGCCCGGATACTTTTACGATCGTACCTTGCATACGCTCTTTTACCTTCCTTTACGAGAATAGGATATCTGCGCCGATTGCCTTTTCCACGTTCTTTTTCAGCTCCGTCATACCAATGCCCTGCGTGCCTTTATTGCTGGGGATGGGGATGATGGCGGGAAGTGCTTCGGCTTTGTACTTTGAGATAACTTCGCCGCAAACGCTGTACAGCTCCTCCGTTAGGAAAAGAACTTCGTAGCCTTCGCGTGCGAGGCGGGAGATGGTGCGCGATGCCGTGTCTTCCTCGGTTTCAAAGAAAACGTCGATGCCGACGGCCTTGAACAAGAGAACCGAATCGCGATCTCCGATTACACCGATTTTAGCCATACAACTCACGCAACCTCTCTGTGATGATGTTTTCCGGTAGGCCGTTTCTCTTCGCCGTTACGAGCAATCGGATGCACTTGGCTTCCTGGTCGCGTGCGAGAAGATAACCGATAACGGGGCCTATGGTCATCACATCGTATTTATCGCGCTTTGCCAAGGTGATAAGCGCATCGTCGCGTACTTTTTCTAAAGAGCCGATTTGGCCCGTGCGCGTAAATGCTTCAAAACCTTTTGCAAGTGCGGTGGAGAACTCGCCCGTGGTGAGCTGCTTGATGAGGATTTCCTCAGGCTGCTCAAACGCGTCAAGCAATGTGCTCTTTGCGATGCTTCCACCTTCGAGGATCGCATCGTAGAGAAGCTCACGGTCTTGATCCATCGCGCGTACGCGAAGGAGTGCGAGTACATTATCAAAGTCTGCAAGTGCCCTGAAGTATGCGCCTGCAAACGCGTTCTTGTGCTTCTTTAGAGTTTCCGCGGCGAAGAGATGGTACATCTGATCTAGACGCACGCTTACCTTGCGCGGATCTTCCTTGAGCATCAATTCCTTCTCGAGCGCATCAAGTTCTTCCTTGAGTACGCCCGCTAAATCGCGGTAGTCGCGATCGCGAACGGCGGAAGCTAATCTCGCGGCATCATACACGCCGCCCGAAAGAAGCCCCGGTTCTTTTGTGCTCCCAAGTAGACGAGCCTTCAACAGGATTTTGAGATTGTGGATATCCGTCTTTAACAAAAACAGATTCGTCAACTCTTCCTTAGGCGTTATCTCCTTGATGAGCAGTGCTGTGCGCTTTCGCTCGTTTTCGATCATCATTTCGCACTGCGTGATGTCAGCCTCGGGCATGTCACCATAGCCCGACTCGACGAGAGTACGCAATACGTCATCTAAGCTGCCTTCGGCCATGCGCATCATTTTGTCGCGGCCGATAAGCCCGTTCTCGAGCGCGCGCACTCGCGCCACCGCATATACATAGCTTGACTGTGGCATGCGCCTTTTCCTCCGTCCTTGCGGCTTTTGTGGCTAAGGGAGTACCTCCCCCCTATGCCGAGCCGCCTTCAATAGTTGATTTACTCGAACAGGATAGCTGCGACCTTGCTTTCTTCGCTCGCCCTTATATCCCTGAGGAGCGCGAGGAAGGAGCAGTCCTTCTCGTAACCGTCTCCCTTTAATAGGAAGCCGTACTCCACATCAGCAGAGCCTACCTCGGTTGCGAGCGGTGCTTTGCCTTGCGCCTTGAGCGATGCATTAACATCTGCAATCATCGCCTTTAGCGTGTCCTTGTCGAACTTGCCGGCAAAAACAGCTTCGCCGCCGTCCGCCTCTTGAAGAAGCATGGCCTTTAGTATCTCGCCGCGCTTAGCGTCATCCATCTTACCAAGTGCAGCATAGGTGGCCTTAAACGCATCGTCGATAACTTTTCTGCGGCCTGTAAGTGCAGATTTTCTCGCAGAAAGCTGCGCACTGGTGCGGCTTCTTTCGAGGATGGAGGTTTTCGTCTCCTCCACGCGTGCACTTTGTTCTTCCTTTAGCTTTTCTAGCTTCTTTTCGCCCTTTTCGCGGATTTCCGCGGCTTTTTCGTTTGCTTCCTTAACGGATGCATCCGCTTCGCTTTGGGCATCGAGTAAAATTCGCTCCACCAGCTTTTTTGCGCCGGCAGTCATATCATTTGCCATACATACCCTCTCCTTCTCTTATGCGCTTCAAGCGTTAACTTATCCGCACACTCGTTCATATGTGGGTCTTAGACAACACCGTTGACCAAGAGGAAGGAAATGAGCAGTGCCAAAACCGCATAGGTTTCAACCATAACGGTCAAGATAAGTGCTTTACCCTGTTCCTCGGGACGTTTGGCTACCATGCCGATACCGCTTGCAGCAACTTTACCCTGGTAGATACCGGAGATGAGGCCGCCGATTGCGATGGGAAGTGCCGCAGCAAGATACTGGAATCCCGCGGTGTTAGAAATTGCGCTGCCGCCGCCCAAAAGGCCTGCGTTACTTGCAATAACGAATGCGATAAGAAGGCCGTAAATGCCCTGCGTACCCGGCAAGAGCTGCAAAACGAGAACGGAACCGAACTTATCGGGATCTTCCGCCAAAACGCCCGAGCCTGCCTGACCCGCGATACCTACGCCGATTGCACTGCCTGCGCCCGCAACACCTGCTGCGATTGCCGCACCGATTGCCGCCAAGATTGGTCCCCAGTTGAAGATAGCTTCCATTGCTTCCATTGTGTAAGTCCTCCTTTAAGATGCATTACAATAATATTTTCCCTTATCGGGTTACGCGAACATGTTTCGTTTTATAGGTAAGCGGCCTAAATTCCTTGCCGCCCGTCTCATAAAACTTACCGTAGAATTCCACGTACTGTAGTCTTGCACAGTGTACGAATGTACCAAGTGTGTTGATGCCGATGTTGAACAGATGCAAGAACACCAGTAGCACACATGCGATGATTACCAGTATCACGGAAACAATCGGATTATCCGACGCGGACATAATCATGCCGGCGAGCGAGTTGAACACCGAGCCGATAACGCCCGTGGCGATACCGAGTGCGAACAAGCGCGCGTAGGATAGGATGTCCGAAAGATAGCTCGTAACATCGTAAAGGCCGCCAAGGCCACTTGCGACGCGTCCGAACACATTCTTGTTGGCACGACCCTTCATGAAAAGGATCATAACCGCACCGAGACCTGCAAGCCCAAACCCAATCATTCCATACGATTCAAAACCGGGAACCATGGGAAGAGCAAGGCCTGCCACAAGGCCGAGTACGATGAATATCCAGCTTAGGTTATCGAATATGGCAGTTTGCCAATCGCCCCTTTGGAAGCTGAGCTTCATCTTTAGTATTACGCCGAAAAGAATGTGGATGATGCCAAGGCCGAAGCACAAGAACAGCATCTCTATCGGTTGAGTCATGGGGTCGAGTATTAGGGGGAACGGGCCGCTTGCACCGAGGCCGAATACATCGTTCCACGATAGCCCGAAGAACGTTCCTATAAGAACACCCCAAACCATGGTGGAAAGGCCGCCCATCATGATTACGCGCGTAAGTGCGCCCGTCATGCCGGTGGGCTTTGCCACGTTGATGAAGAATAAGCAACCAAGGAACAATACAAGGCCATAGCCGGTATCGCTAAGCATCATACCGAATAGGAAGAAATAGAAGGGCGCCATGTACGGCGTTCCGTCCAATGCCTTCGGATCGGGGCGCGAATAAAGATTCGTAACCGCCTCATATGGGCTTGCGAAATTGCTGTTTTGCACAACAGCGGGGGGAATTTCATCCTCTGCAGGTTCTCTAAACTCAACAAAGCATGCATCCGTAACACTTGCCACTGCCTTTTCTACCTTGGCTTGCTCGTCCGCACGCACCCAACCTTCCAGCACGAATGCCGATTCGGTTTTACTTAGTGCGCTGTTTGCGGCGTGGCGGTCGCGCTCGATGACGGCAACATCCGCCGCCTTCTCGATAGCGTCCTTTTGGTCGCCCAGCGTTTTCATCTGAGCTTCAAGTTCGTCTTGCTCCTTCTTTAGCACTTCGATGCGCGCCTTGAGTGCCTCTACGGCTTCCTTGGGTGTTCCTTCCATGGCGGGGAAGTTATAGTCCGCAAAGCTTGTCTTTTTAATGAAAGACGCAACTTCGCTCGCTGCTTCCTTTGTGCACATGATGAGCACCGCTCTCATTTCGTCACTACCATAAGTAGCAACCGCTACATCTTGTGAAAGTTCTTTGAGCGACTCAACTTCTTCCTGCGGGAGTAAGCCCGCAAATAGTGCGGTATGTTTAGTTGCGCGGATATTCTTGATGGGGGTATCAAGGCCAAGCCAAGGGGTGAGAGCCTCGATCTGGTTTTCGCATTTATCCGCCGCCGCGCGCGACGCATTGCGAGCCCTTTCGGCATGTTCAAGCGCATCTGAAAGTGTGAGCGCCTCGTCCATACCATCTTTGAGTGAGGAAAGCGTTGCCTCCGGTTTGGGTGCAAACATAGACTTTTTCTGCCCGTAAGGTTTCGCAAGGCCGAGAGCGCTACTTAGCTTTTGTACGGTTGACTCCGCCTTTTGTAGAGAGTCATCCTCCTTTTGCGCTTCTTCACCTGCAATTACCTCCACCGCGCCGATGGCTTGTAACGCCTCCAAGATGGCTACCTCGTCCGCTTTATGAGCAACGAGGGTCAGCCGCTTCATGGGTACAATCATTCACTACTCACAACCCTTCCGAGCAAGTACGACACCGCATCTTGCAGTTTTTCTCCGGCTCTCGTGCAGTTTAAAGCGTTCTTTTGTTCTAACTCCAGAATCATCTTATCGCTGCGCTTTTTGCCTTCTTCTTCCGCTTCCAAAATAGCTTTTTGCAATTGTTCGCGGCCTGTTTGTGCCTCTTTATCAAGCATAGCGGCAACATCACCCTCGGCTTGAAGCAATAGCTCCTTCGCCTCCTGCGTGCCCTTTAACCTGATAGCGGCGGCGTTCGATTCGGCCTTAGCTACTTCATCAATGATGGAATGCAATGCTCTCACCTCCTTTTTTTGCTGTATTCACTTCTTATAGTACAGGAATATATCCCGTATTACAAGACCTGTGTCGCCTAAATGCATATATATTGTTAACTTTTTTTAAGCCAACACACAACTTTACCTGCATCTTACAGAAAAGATGCAAATGCTGTATTTTTATTCAAATATATTCCTACTTAGTTCCGAATAAACGGTCGCCTGCGTCTCCCAAGCCGGGTACGATATACCCGTGGTCGTTCAAGTACTCGTCCACCGCGGCGACATATATATCCACATCGGGATGGGCCTTTTCCACCACCTCGATGCCCTCGGGCGCAGCGATGAGATTGACTATGCGGATATTTTTGCAACCCGCTCTCTTGATTATGTTAATAGCCTCAACCGTGCTTCCGCCCGTGGCAAGCATGGGATCAACTATTATCACATTGCGCTCGGTTATATCGGGCGGTAGCTTGCAATAGTAATCCACGGGCATCAATGTGTCGGGGTCGCGATACAATCCGATATGCCCTGTTTTTGCGGCAGGGATAAGGTGCATCATACCGTCCACCATACCGAGCCCTGCGCGAAGTATGGGCACTATGCAAAGTTTCTTCCCGGCAAGAACCTTCGTTTTAGCTTTTGCTACGGGGGTTTGCACCTCGGTTTCTGTAACTTCAAGGTCGCGCGTTACCTCGTAAGCCATGAGTGTGGATAGTTCGCTCACAAGTTCACGAAAATCCTTGGTGCCCGTGTTTTCATCCCTGATAAGAGAAATCTTGTGTTGAACGAGAGGATGGTCGATTACTACGGTTTTTCCCATAAAATATACCTCCGGTCTTATTTTTGGGCGCATTGATAAAGCAAAACCCCTGCAACACGCCCTTTTCACATGCAAAAACGAAGGATAAACGGGCAAAGCCGATAGCCCGCCGATTCGTCCTTCATTTTTTTATGTTAATTTGAATTTTCGTAGGCCGCAATTTTATCGATGCGCACCTTATGTCTTCCGCCGTCAAACTCGGTATTCAAGAAACTGTCAACTATAGCGTACATAACCTCTTCGCCGATGGTACGTGCGCCCATCGCGAGCATGTTCGCATCATTATGCGAGCGTGTAAGTGCGGCGCTTACGGGTTCCGAGCAAAGCGCACAGCGTATGCCCTTTACTTTGTTTGCCGTTATCGATATGCCGATGCCCGTGCCGCATATTACTATGCCGCGTTCAACTTCGCCGTCCCTCACGGCATGTGCCACGGGAATTGCGAAATCGGCATAGTCGCAACTTGCGATAGAGTCTGTCCCCATGTCAACCACATCGTGGCCATTCTCTTTTAAGTAGGAGATAAGGTTGGTTTTGTAGGCGAAACCGCCGTGGTCACTTCCGATTGCAATACGCATTTTTTCCTCCAAATAAATATAATAAATTATAATAAATGTGTAAACAATAGCGTATATACAGCGACTTTTGATATCCTTTCGCCTTACCGCGCAGAAAATTAATTCTACAAAAATCTGCTCGTTTCAACCGTTGTCAACACTATCTACATGGAATATCAGCTTATTGTATATCAATTTGCGATGTTATTTCCCGTCGTCAAGGCGCGAAATCACGCGTTTTAGCGAAGTTGTGATTTCTTCTGCTACCTCACGGTACACATCGATTCCTTGGCGGAACGGGTCTTCGATGTCAAACTCATTGTCCCCCGGGAAGCCATCAACGCCCAAAGCAAAACCGCGAAGGGTGTGTGCTTTATCCTCCGCTTCGGGACAAATGGCGGCCAGCTCATCGATGTGCTGAGCCTCCATGGTGAGTATGAGGTCTGCATCCTCTGCGATCTCGTGGGTGAGCTGCTTTGCCTTGTGGCGATGCGGCTTTATGCCCATTGCTTCGAGAGTATCGGCGGTTTCCTCGGCCATAGGCATACCTTCAAACACCATCGTGCCGGCAGAATCCACCTTAATGTGCGATAATCGTGGGTGTTCGTCCACCAGGTCATCCATAATGGCCTCTGCCATGGGGCTACGGCATGTGTTGCCGGTGCAAACGAATAGCACGGTCATTTTTTTAAGTACTCCTTTATAATTAATTGAATTTGATTACTTATACCTTCACGCTTTGGAAGCCGGCCGCGCGAAGAAGCCTGTTCATAAACGCAAGTCCGGCTTCCCTTGCGTCCAATCCCTCGGAAATTATAATATCCGCTCTGCCTTCGGCATCCCTCAAGCAGGAGAAAAGATTCTGGCAAAATGTGAGCGGCTGTTCTCTATTGCCTATTATAACACATTCTTTGTTACGATAAAAGGCCTTGCTTTGTTCTGCGGCAAAAATTACGCATTTTTTCCCTGCGCGTGTATGCATTTCATACAGAGAACCGATTTTCCTCGACACGCCGAGCGTATCCTCGCCTTCAACAACTATTACATCGCACTCGGGCGCATAATGTGTGTGCTTCATGCCCGGCGATGCAGCCTTGTCATTCTCTCCAAGCGGCGAGAGGATGCTCTTTGCAAGCTCCACAGGCCCTATAACCGCTTCAATCATGGATTGTGTAACAACGCCCGGCCTTAGTATGGTTGGCGTACCTGCAAGGCTTATCACCGTGGATTCAAGGCCATACTTGCACGGCCCTCCATCTATTATAAGGTCAATCCTTCCATCGAGGTCATGCTTTACATGCTCGGCGCTCGTGGGGCTCGGCCGCCCCGATGCATTTGCGCTCGGCGCAGCGATAGGAACGCCCGCCGCCTTGATAAGCGCGCGCGCCGTTTTATTATCCGGCATGCGAACGGCAACGGTATTAAGCCCTGCCGTAACTTCATCGGGCACTTTATCACCCTTTTCAAACACGATGGTGAGCGGCCCCGGCCAAAATGCATCCATCAGGCGCTGAAGCTTGGGTGGCACATGGTCAAAGATATCCTTAACATCGCTCTTCTTCGATACATGCAGTATTAGCGGATTGTCCATCGGCCGCCCCTTCGCCTCGAATATTCGCCTTACGGCATCACCGTCAAAGCCGTTTGCACCCAGCCCATACACCGTTTCGGTCGGGAAGGCAACAAGCCCTCCATCGCGCAGTATTCGTCCGCCTACCTGTGAACCGGCTTCCTTTTGCGTGGTTGCATCAAGCATTTGCATTATTCGCTCTCCTCGCTTGAAAGCATGGCGGCGCGTTCGGCAAGGATGAGCGCGTCTATCATTTCATCCATGTCACCATCCATGAAGGCTTCAAGCTTGTAAAGCGTTAGCTGTATGCGATGGTCGGTAACGCGCCCTTGCGGATAGTTGTATGTGCGGATGCGCTCGCTCCTGTCGCCCGAACCTACTTGGCTCTTCCTCTTATCGGCGAGTG
>CAYJPI010000084.1:0-8352 GCA_964372005.1 uncultured Oscillospiraceae bacterium
TGGCGTTACAAGTGTGGATGCGCGTGGCGTAATCAGCGGCAATTGCGCTGAAGGATATACCGTACGAGCCGCTGATGCGGATTATGTCGGAAAACGCCTTCTCATCGCGACGGGCTCGTCCGCGGCTGTTCCACCCATACCCGGTTTGAAGGAGGGTCTCGCCTCGGGGCTCGTGGTTACGAACCGCGAAATACTCGATGCAAAGCAGTGCCCGAAGAAACTCGTTGTTATCGGCGGCGGCGTTATTGGACTTGAGATGGCATCCTACTTCAATTCCATCGGCAGCGATGTTCATGTTGTTGAAATGCTTGATCATATAGCAGGCGAGAATGATGCGGATCTTGTGAGCATACTTCAAAAGAACTACGAGAAGAAGGGCCTTACATTCCATCTTAGTGCACGCGTGACAGAGGTTAAAACCGATGGCGTAGCATATGAAAAGGACGGTAAAGCCGAATTCCTTCCCGCCGACATGGTTCTTTTATCTATCGGAAGGCGCGCGAACACAGCGAATATCGGCCTTGAAAGCATAAATGTTATGACCGATCGCGGCGCGATAGTGACCGATTCACGCATGAAAACCAACCAACCCGAAGTGTATGCCGCAGGAGATGTGAATGGCAAATCGATGCTCGCACATACCGCGTATCGCGAAGCGGAAGTCGCAGTGAATGTGATGTGCGGTAAACGCGATAATATGCGCTATTCGGCCATCCCCGGCGTTATATATACGAATCCGGAACTTGGAAGCGTAGGCGAAACCGAAAAAACCGCAAAGGAAAAAGGCTTCGATGTTGCCGTTGTAAAAATCCCCATGCGCTTTAGCGGCCGCTATCTTGCCGAAAATGAAGGCGGCGACGGAATATGCAAGCTGGTGTTCGATAAGAAACGCGATGTACTAATCGGTGCACAGGCTCTATGCAACTATGCATCCGAGTTTATAGTTGCGGCAGGAACTTTCATTGAGATGGAAATGCCTGTAAGCGATATCAAGGAAATAGTATTCCCGCATCCTACGGTATGCGAAATCATACGTGAAGCAATTTTTCAATATAAAGGCTGATAAAGGAGAAAGAAGATGACTAAACTTATTTCGATCAACCCTGCGGATGTACGCAAGGCCTCCACACTTTCTATGCAGGACATCCCCGTAAACACCTACCAAAAGACGGTGACAGACGAGAAAAACAATTTCACTAAGACCGAGTTCATAAACATCTTCCGTGACATGTGCTACATTCGCGAGTTTGAAACCATGCTCAACCTCATCAAAACCACGAATGAGTATCAGGGTGTTTCGTACAATCATCCCGGACCTGCGCATTTGGGTATCGGGCAGGAAGCGGCATATGTAGGTGCGGCATTCCATCTCACCATGGATGATTTCACCTATGGCTCACACAGAAGCCATGGCGAAATTTTGGCAAAGGGTCTTCGTACCATCGAGATACTCGATGAGAAGGAGCTCGAGAGCATCATGGAGAATTTCTTTGATGGCAAGACCTATTCGGTTATCAACGATAAATCAAAGTCCATCCGCGAGCGCGGCCGCGATTTCCTTCTTTATGGCATGATGTGCGAAACCTTCGCACGCAAAAACGGATTCAACCAAGGCTTGGGCGGATCGATGCATGCATTCTTCACACCCTTCGGCATCTTCCCGAACAATGCTATCGTTGGCGGCTCGGGCTCGGTGAGCATCGGCGGCGCGCTTTACAAGCTTTCCAACAAGAAGGATGGCGTTGTAGTTTGCACCATCGGCGATGGTTCTATGGCTTGCGGCCCCGTATGGGAAGGGCTCATGTTCTCGAACATGGATCAATACAAGACCTTATGGGAAGGGAAGAAGGGCATGCCCATACTCTTCCACATCAACAATAACTTCTATGGCATGGGTGGCCAAACAGCGGGCGAAACGATGGGCTACGGCATGGTAGCTCGCATCGCGGCAGGCGTATCGCCGACACAGATGCATGTTGAGCGCGTGGATGGCTACAATCCCCTCGCGGTTATCGATGCTTACAAGCGCAAGCTCCCCGTCGTTCGCAACGAGGGGCCGGTTCTTCTTGATGTTGTTACATATCGTATATCGGGACATTCCCCTTCGGATTCATCGAGCTATCGCACACCCGAGGAAATCGAAGCATGGAAGCAAGAGGATTCCATCGAGGCATATGGCAAGGAGCTCGTAGCTGCCGGCGTGTGCACCGAAGCGGAGCTTGAAGCTGTATGGGCGAGTGTTCGCGAGGACATGGTGCGCAACATGAAGCTATCCATTGACGAGGAAATTTCCAAGCGAATCGACATATTCGGCACTGAGAGCGATTATATCGCGAACCTCATGTTCTCGAACGGACATGTTCGCTCCATGGAAGAGGGAAGAGAAGCGGACATGCTTGTTCCCAAGGAAGAATGCCCGCGCGTTAAGCAGATTGCTAAGAAGGAAAGATTCGGCCTGACGGCTGACGGCAAACCCGTTAGCAAGAATAAGGTTTATCAGCTTCGCGATGGTATCGCAGAGCCTATTATCAACAAGTACTATGAGGATCCCACACTCATTTCCTTCGGCGAAGACGTGCGCGATTGGGGCGGAGCGTTTGCGGTATACCGTGGCATGACCGAGGCCGTACCGTATCATCGTTTGTTCAACTCGCCGATAGCTGAGGCCGCGATCGTAGGTGCGGCTGTAGGATATGCTATGAGCGGTGGACGCGTTATCGCAGAGCTTATGTATTCCGACTTCCTCGGCCGTGCAGGCGATGAGGTGTTCAACCAGCTATCCAAGTGGCAGTCCATGAGCGCAGGCATGCTCAAGATGCCCGTTGTATTGCGCATGAGCGTAGGTAGCAAGTATGGCGCACAGCACAGCCAGGACTGGACTGCACTTTGTGCGCACATCCCCGGCTTGAAGGTTGTATTCCCTGCAACACCTTACGATGCTAAGGGACTTATGCAATCGGCCTTGAACGGCACCGATCCCGTTATCTTCCTCGAGAGCCAGCGCATCTATGATGTAGCCGAGCTTTTCCACGAAGGTGGAGTACCTGCGGAAGAGTACGAAATCGAATTCGGTGATCCCGATATCAAGCGTGCAGGAAGCGATGTTACCATCCTTTCCATCGGCGCAACCCTTTACCGCGCTATCAAAGCTGCGGACATACTCAAAGAGAAGTATGGCGTATCCGCTGAGGTCATCGATGCACGTAGCATTGTACCCTTTGACTATGACAAGGTTATCAAGAGCGTTGAAAAGACCGGCCGCGTAGTCGTTACCGGCGATGCTGTCGAGCGTGGATCGTTCATGCGCAACCTTGCCTCCAACATAACCGAGCTTTGCTTCGATAAGCTCGATGCACCGCCCGTAGTCGTCGGAGCGAAGAACTGGATCACACCCGCACACGAGCTTGAGGAAGCCTTCTTCCCACAGCCCGAGTGGATCATCGATGCCATCCACGAGCGCATCCTTCCTCTTCCCGGCCACACCTGCTCCCACAACATCACCGAGCTTGAGCAGGCAAGGGAGCAAAAGCGCGGAGTTTAAGGGATTCGGGGATTGAATTTTTAGGGGACACCGTCCCCTAAGACCCCTGCATAGGGATTCCATCCCTATGTACCCTGCAAGGGGACGTCGTCCCCTTGACCCCATTTCTTGGCCGCATACGGCCAAGGGGGGGATTTGAAGAAAAAGATATCAAGAAGTCCTTCGCATTGGATCGGAGGGCTTCTTGGCGTTAAAAGCCAAAAAGATTGCTACTTTGGTTTCAAAGCAGCAATCTTTTGGTTTTGTTCGATCTATATGGCTTACACAATATAGCAACTTGACTTAAAATACGCACAATTAGTTTTGAGTTAAGTTGCTATAAATTTTTCTCAGTCGAGATCCTCAAAATTAAACGAACTTTTTCCGCTCGCATAATCGCCGACTATATGGCCATCGCCTTCGAGAGTGTATTTGTATGTGACAAGCCCCTCCAGCCCGACAGGGCCGCGTGCATGTATCTTGCCCGTGCTTATGCCTACCTCAGCGCCGAAGCCATAACGGAAGCCGTCCGCAAAGCGTGTAGAGCAATTATGGTATACACCTGCGCTATCAATTCGTGCGAAGAAATGCACTTTGTGATGCGAGCCATGCGCGTTGATATGGTCGATTGCCGCATCAAGCGATGTAACGGATTTTATCGCCATGGTAAGGCAAAGGAACTCGGTATCGAAATCCTCATCGGTCGCTTTTTCGCAATCGATGATATTCGTTACGCTTGCGTCACCAAGTGCGCGTATGCCTGCTTCGTCAAGCGCTTTTTTGAGCGGCGGCAGTAGAGTGGGGAGGAGCGATTCGTGAACGAGCAGCGTTTCCATCGAATTGCATGCGGCCGGGTACTGCGACTTTGCATCGACGATGACCTTAATCGCCATGTCGATATCCGCAGCTGCATGAGCATATATGTGGCATATACCATCTGCATGGCCTAGTACGGGCACACGGGTATTATCCATTATGTATTTCACAAAGGCGTTGGAACCGCGAGGTATAATTAGGTCTACATATTTATCGTGGGAAAGAAGTTCTGCAATCTCACTGCGAGCTTCGGCCTGGTACAAGCAGCCTTCCGGTAAACCTGCCTTTGTGGCGGCCGCCTTAACGCAGGCAAAGAGTACGCGATTGGTGTATGTTGCTTCCTTGCCGCCTTTAAGCACGGCACAGTTTCCACTTTTGATGCACAGCGCGGCGATTTGTATCATCGCATCGGGGCGTGCTTCGAATATTACGCCGATAACGCCGATGGGGCATGCTATGCGCGATAATATAAGCCCTTCATCAAGCGAGCGAAACATAGAGCGCTTACCGACCGGGTCATAAAGGGTGGCAAGCGACCTTAAGCCTGCTATACTGTCATCGAGCTTATGCTCATCGAAGGTTAAGCGCTTTAATAACGGCGCGTCGATGCCTTCTTCCTTCGCGATGTTCATATCCTTCTCATTTGCTTCGAGGATGAATGCCCTTTGTGCGCTAAGTTCGTCGCAAAGATGCAATAGCGCGGCATTGCGTTCATCTATCGATGCGGCGGCAAGTATCGGGCTTACGCTTTTCATTGTTGCGAGCGCGGATGCAATATCAACTTTCATACTTTATCCCCTTGATTTAAATTAAGGGAGACATGCCACTGCACATCTCCCTTGGATTGTATCATATTTTCTTTATCTTTTCAATCGCGAAGGTATAATTAAGCTGTTTCGACGGCGGCCGCTTCTTGAAGATTCAACAGAGCGATGCCCATTTCGCGGAGCTTGAATTTTTGGATCTTGCCGCTCGCGGTCATGGGGAAGGAATCTACGAACTTCACATATCTGGGCGACTTAAAGCGCGAGAGGCCGTTTTTGACGTATTCGATCAACTCTTCCTCGCTGATAGTACCTTGTGCTTCTTCCTTGAGAATCACGCAAGCGAGAACTTCTTCGCCATACTTAACATCGGGAACGCCGACTACCTGCACATCGGACACTGCATTGTGTGTGTAGAGGAATTCCTCGATCTCGCGCGGATAGATATTTTCGCCGCCACGGATGATCATGTCCTTCAATCGTCCCGTAACCTTGTAATAACCATCCTCGTCGATGGAGCAAAGGTCGCCGGAATGGAGCCAACCGTCCGCATCGATTGCAAGGCGCGTAGCTTCGGGCATGTTGTAGTAGCCCTTCATGACTTGGTAGCCGCGTGTGATGAATTCGCCCTGCTCGCCAACTCCTACATCCTCGCCGGTCTCGGGATCAACGATGCGAATTTCAACATTGGGCTGGCAACGACCTACGGTTGATACACGCTTTTCGATGGGGTCATCCACCGCGGTCATGGTTGTAACGGGGGAGGACTCCGTCTGCCCGAATGCGATTACGATTTCGGGGACATGCATGAGGGTGTTAACCTGCTTCATAACTTCTACGGGGCAGGGCGATCCTGCCATGATGCCGGTTCGAAGGCTCGTGAAATCGTACTTGTCAAAATCATCGTTCTTTAGTATGGCGATGAACATGGTAGGTACGCCAAGGAGCGAAGTGCACTTCTCCATCTCGATGGTTTTCATAACTGTGATGGGGTTGAAGTGGTCAACAAGAACCATGGTCGATCCATGAGTTACGCAGGATGTAATGCCGAGTACGCAACCGAAGCAATGGAAGAGAGGCACGGGGATGCACTCGCGATCCTTCTCAGTGAGCGCCTTGCGATCGCCGATGGATTTACCATTGTTGATTACGCTGTGGTGCGATAGCATAACGCCCTTGGGGAAGCCCGTTGTACCCGAGGTGTACTGCATGTTAACAACATCATGAGGTGAAAGCTCGGATTGTAGCTTGGCACGCTCCTCATCGCTTACATCGTTTGCAAGCTCGTACAGGTCAGACCAGTGGTAGCAACCTGCTTGCTTATCATCATCGAGGTAGATGATGTTCTTTAAGCGAGGGAGAGCTTCACACTCGAGTTTGCCGGGTTCGCTCGTTGCAAGCTCGGGGCAGATTTCGCGAAGGTGAGCCATATAATCGCTGTCCTTTACGCCATGCTTGAGAACGAGTGTCATAGAATCGCTCTGGCGGAGGAGATATTCAAGCTCAAAACGCTTGTAGTTGGTGTTTACGGTAACGAGCACTGCACCGATCTTTGCGGTTGCAAACATAAGAGTTACCCACTCTACATAGTTTGTTGACCAAATAGCAACATGATCGCCGCGCTTGATGCCCATTGCAAGAAGTCCGCGAGCTACCTTGTTACATTCATCGCGGAACTCGGTATAGTTCATGCGTACACCCTTCATCGGCTCAACGATGCAATCGTTTTGGCCAAAGCGTTCTGCCTGCGCATCGAGAAGATCGCCAAATGTCATATCGATGAGGGTATGAAAGTCCATTGTTTCGAGTTGCTTGATACAGTTTGCTACGTTAGTCATTGTTTTTTTCCTCCGAGTTATCTCTAATATTGCTTTTTGTAAATAAAAAAGCTTTCGTCTCCTACTACAGAGACGAAAGCTTTATACTATCGCGGTACCACCCTGCTTGCGCCTATAAAAGACGCCGCCTTAGCGGACACAAACATGTCCTGCCCCTTGTAACGGTGGGGAATCCGGCTGAATCTACAAGCTTGATATAGCCTTCGGTCAGCGGCTCCTGGGCGAGCGCATTCGAGTTTACAATCCGCCTTGCACCAAACCGGCGGCTCTCTTAATCGTATTCTTCGAATGACATTCCCTGTCATAGCCAAATATTATCTACAGCCTCGATTATACGAAACTATATCGTAATTGTCAACAATTTTTTATCGTTTTTTTCTTGACGATCTTCCCTTGTTGCGCGAATCTCGCGAAATTTTGGGTTTTGTGGGGCGTTTTCCCGGGAATCGATCCTGCATATTTTCTTCTCGCGGTGGAGGGACGAGAGCCTTCTTTCCAAACCCTATAAGATCATCTCTGCCGGCTTTTTTTAGTGCTTCGCGTATGATGGAGAAGTTTTTCGGCAGATAGTATTGCATCAAAGCCCTTTGCATATTTTTATCGCGGATGTTCTTTGCGACAAAAAGCGGCCGCATGGTTCGAGGATCTATTTCCGTGTGGAACATTGCCGTCGCGAGCGTTCCCGGGGTGGGGTAGAAGTCCTGCACCTGTTCGGGGCGAAGGCCGATATCCTTCAGGTACTCTGCGAGCATTATCGCCGCATGAATATCGCTCCCGGGATGCGACGAAATGAAGTACGGCACAAGATACTGCGGCTTTGCGCGATTATTGTTTAGCGCGGTGTACTTCTGCCTAAATCGTTCGTACACCTCGTGCGAAGGTTTGTTCATATATCCCAGCACGGTTTCGCTTACATGCTCGGGAGCTACCTTCAATTGGCCGCTGATGTGATGATCGACAAGTTCACGAAGGAAGGTGTCGTTTTTATCGTACATGGCATAGTCGAATCGAACACCCGAACGAATGAATACCTTCTTTATGCCGTTTACTTCTCGTAGTTTGCGTAAGAGATTCACATAGTCGGCATGATCGGGCTCGAGCGATGTGCACCTTTTTATTCCCAAGCAGGTTTTATGTTGGCATGCACCCTTGGAAATCTGCTTCTTACATGCAGGCTTTCTAAAGTTAGCCGTCGGGCCACCAACATCGTGTATATTGCACTTGAAGTGAGGTATGGTGGTTAACAGCTTAGCTTCCTCGATGAGCGACTCATGCGAGCGTGACTGCACTATGCGCCCCTGGTGCGATGTAAGCGCGCAGAAAGAACATGACCCGAAGCATCCCCTACATGAGGTTAGCGAGAACTCCACCTCTTCAAGCGCCTTTATCGGTTGCTTGTACGATGGATGAGGAG
>CAYJPI010000085.1:0-8345 GCA_964372005.1 uncultured Oscillospiraceae bacterium
AATGTGGGGTTTCTTAAGCGCAAAGCTACTCATGAGCCTTGATAAGGCCATTCCCATCCAGAAGGTCGATATTGCATAAGCACCCATATCAGCATTGCCTGTTTGTTCGGCAAAAAAACTCTGTACAAAATAGCCGTATCCATGTTCAACACCCACATAGAGAATTATCGCCAAGAACAAGCATAGATATATGGGGGAAAAGAAAAATGCTTTGCTCTTATTTCCTGATTTTTGTTGTTCTGCTTGTGCCGGAAATTCCGTTCTTAAAAGCGGAATAATCAAGCAGGCACAGCTTATAGCTATGAGAATAAAGAGTATATTCCAGTGCGCCTCATATCGATTCTGCAAAAAAAGCAAAATTTGTGGCGATACTACAGCGCCGAGCGAAAACAAGCATTGTGTGAAGTTGATATATCTAACACCTGCTTCGGGGTCGATGTCATTTAGCGCCGCACTGCACACACTTTCGCTTACGCTATACCCCATCCCAACCAGTGATATCGCGCACACGTACAGGAATACCCCATTTGAAAAACTTGCGAGAATGCTTCCGATTATGAATGCGCACGTTGCTAGTATCACGACGGGCTTCTTCCCTATCTTATCAGCAAGCGCACCGAACGCGACGGCCGTCGCCATTCCGCTTATGTTCTGAGCTGATACGAGCATACCATATCCTAATATATCCGTGCCGAACTCGGTGGCTATCTGCGAAAGCACCAGCTGGATTCCTCCGAGGAAAAATCCGCAAATAAACATGAGTGCGGATGAGACTACTAGCAGCTTTTTATACTTCATGCGCATAATACCTCCAAAATTCCTAAAAAAATACCGGGGTGCGAAGGTGTACACGCCAACGCATCCCGGCGAACGTTTTATCCCATATAACAATATTAAATTGCTATAGTCTCACAAATCAACCGAAATCCCAATAATTCTCAACATTTTCCGTGGTTACAGCTTCAAGGAAGATATTGTTTCTATCCGTAACCTCTTCGCCCTTTAGGTAGCTGTTAGCGGCATCATAAACTCCCTGAGCGATGAGATTCGGGTCAACAGCCACGAGTGCTTTGTAGTACTTATGATCGGCTTGCAATGCTTCGAAGCTCTCCGCACCGTAACCACCTGCAGACACCACGATCGTCCCTTCCGCATCCATTGCTTCAAGTGCTGTGATTGCGCCCCATGCGCTGTTATCATCTACACCAAATACGATGTCAACCTTGTCCTTGATATTGCTCATAACATTTGCCGAGCGTTCCCTGTTACCTTCGCCATCTTGCACGGCTATAATGTTTGCACCCGGGATATGCGCAATTGCTTCTTCAAAGCCTTCCACGCGATCCTGGTGTCTCTCCGATGCCGCCATGGTAATGATTACAATATTGGCTTCGCCATTCAAGTTATTTGTTATATAGTCAGCAGCGTATTCACCGCAGATTGTACCTGTCTCGCGATTATCCCAAGATACGGTTGTGATCTCTCCGCCCCAGTTCGCGAATCCATCATATAGAATAACGGGGATGCCTCTATCCTTTGCCTTGTCTAACACGGGGATTAAGCTATCCTGGCTCACAGGATCAACGAACAGGAAGTCGACCTCTTCCGCTATGAAGTTTTCGATCTGCTTCATCTGTGCTTCGGGGTCAAGGTTGCCGTCCTGCACATTGATGGTTGCGCCATTCTCGCCGGCCAACACGTTGAGCTGTTGGTCAAGGCTGTGACACCACTCATCACCCTTGTAAACTATCGTAGCACCAATTTTCATTCCCTCAAGTGAATCCTGTGTTGGTTCAGGTTGTTCAACTTCTCCCGATTCAGCAGCTGCTACACCCGGTGACTCCGGCACGCTACATCCCACAGCAAACGCAACCACCATACAAACTGCCAAAAACCATGCAAACTTCTTCATTACTTTATCCTCCATATTTTTTTTGGTTTCCCAAATTATAAATGCTATACGCACATAGCCATTATTTTTTCTTGGCTCGCTTCTTCTCTTTCAAGTTCTCCCATTTTGCGCCCCTCATGAAGTACCATGATTCGGTCGCACATTCCGAGAAGTTCCGGCATCTCGGAGGAGATCATGATGATAGTTTTCCCTTTCTTTGCCAACTCATTTATGAGCTTGTATATTTCTACCTTTGCTCCTACATCGATCCCTCGCGTCGGTTCATCGAGAAACAGCACATCGCTATCCTGCAACAGCCATTTTGCAATTACCACCTTTTGTTGATTTCCTCCTGAAAGGTTTTGCACCTTCGCTTCCGACCCCGGCGTAGCGATGTTCAGCGTTTTGATATATTCTTCACTGTACGCCTGCTTGCTCTTCTCATTTATAATGCCATTTTTAATCACCTTGTCTATCGCAACCATGCACAGATTCTCCTTAACCGAAAATATCTGTACAAGTCCTTGCAATTTGCGGTCCTCGGGTACGAGCCCCATTCCGGCGTTGATGGCCTTTCTAAACTCCTTCCACTTAACGCCGTCGCCAAGGTACTCCACTGTTCCTTTAGATATCGGATCTATTCCCAATATTGCGCGAGCGAGCTCCGTTCTGCCTGCACCCACAAGCCCCGATATCCCAAACACTTCACCCTTCTTTACATCAAAACTTATGTCTTTAAGCAGTTTCCCGCTCGTAAGGCCGCTCACTTTGATTATCGCGTCTCCTATCGGGTGCAATTCCTTGGGGTATTCGCTGCCCATTTCTCTACCCACCATCAAGTTTATAAGTTGCTCTCTATTGACATCGCCGATGGGCATTGATTTGATGTGCTCCCCATCTCGAAGGACTGTCACATAGTCGGCCAAGTCAAATATTTCGTCCAACCTATGCGATATATACACTATGGTATATCCATCCTTGCGCAACTTACGCACTATGGAAAATAGAACATTCAACTCCTTTTCCGTTAAAGTTGCGGAGGGTTCGTCCATTATCAGGATTTTACTCTCCACATTGATCGCTTTGCATATCTCCACGATCTGTTTTTTTGCAACGGTGAGGTTTGCGACCACCGCATCTACATCGATATCCATTCCCAAATTTTGCAACATAACTCTTGCTCGTTTCTTCATCTCCTTCCAATTAACAAGCCCTAATTTCGTATACAAAAGCCTGCCCAAAAATATGTTCTCAACCACGGACAGTGGTTCGGCAAGTTTTATTTCTTGATGCACAACGCTTATTCCGGCCTTTTGCGCATCACTTGGTGCTTTAAAGTTCATCGGCTCGTCGTTGATCATAAACTTGCCACCATCAGGCGTGTAGATCCCGGCCAATGTCTTTATAAGGGTTGACTTGCCTGCCCCGTTTTCTCCGAGCAACGCATGTACACTTCCTCGCCGCATAGAAAACGATACATTATCCAGCGCCTTTACACCGGGAAATGTCTTAGTAATTCCATCAATCTTAAGGATTACATCATTGTTCATATGCATTACCTCAGCTATTCTTCTGTCTGTTTCTAAATACGTCAATGCCGATAGCGACGATGAGCACAACGCCCTTCAAAATATCCTGGAAGAATGGGTCAACATTTAGCATCGTCATACCATTAAAGAAGAGTATGAGGAATATTGCTCCGAGCATCGCTCCTACTATCTTTCCCTTGCCTCCCGTCATGCTCAGTCCGCCGATAACGCATGCTATCATCGCATCAAACTCGTACAGGTTGCCGTTTGTAACATTCGCGGAATTTAGCCTGGAAAGCAATACCGTGCTTCCGATTCCCGCAAAACCACCGGCCATTATAAACGCAATCAAGTAAGTTTTTTTCTTGTTTATTCCTGCAAAGAATGCCGCCTCGGGGTTTCCTCCCACTGCATAGAAGTTTCTTCCGAGCTTGGTTTTTTGGCTGATGAACTGCATCGCGACATACAGCAGTATCATTATTACTACCGAAACCGGTATGGCGTTGAATATGTACCCTCTTCCTATCATCGCGATATCTTCGGGTAGGCGTGATATCGGCGTTGCGTTGGTGATGAGCTTCGCCGCCCCTCGGCATATGTTTTGCATTCCCAATGTTGCAATAAAAGCAGGAATCCCACAATAAGCGAAGAGCACACCGTTTATCGCACCAACCGTACATGCTGTAATTAAGCCGATAAAGATAGACAATAGCGAAGGCAAGCCGAACATGTTCATGCAATATGCCATAACATAGCCTGTAAGACATACGTTTTGCCCAAGCGAAAGATCGAACTGTCCCGTGGTGAGTACGGTTGCCTGCCCTATCGCTACGATTGCGAGCGTTGCCGCTTGCAGGAGTATATTGGTCATATTATCCCATGTGAGGAAGTATTCCGATGCAAATGAGAATATCGTTCCAAGTATGAGAATGGCGAACACCACCGCATATTCCATCGAGAACTTCGTGAGTGCTTTTTTGTAGTTAAAAGCAACAGGGGGGGCTTGATTTTTCACTGCAATCATTTCTTTATGTTCCTTTCAACTTTTATGCTTCTTCACACCAATCGAGTATTGTTAGCGCAATCGTTTCGATGCACTTAAGATACTGCTCGATGCTAACCTTTTCATTCGCTTTGTGCGCATCTGCCATACTTCCCGGGCCGTATATAAGTGTCTTTATCCCTGCCTGTGCAAGATGCCTCGCATCACAGCCTGCCGGG
Source organism: uncultured Oscillospiraceae bacterium (assembly GCA_964372005.1). Lineage (GTDB taxonomy): Bacteria > Bacillota > Clostridia > Christensenellales > CAG-138 > CAYPKG01. Next base: position 4,642 of record CAYJPI010000085.1, read on the forward strand.
AAAGCGGATACCGTCGCGCCACCGTGGTTATTTGCGAGAATGTCTATGAGTGGGAATTCGCGTTCCACGCTATGCGGTTCTACATGTTGGTCGATGAAAAACTCCGGGGGATGATCTTTCATCCACTCGTCGGACATAGCCACTCGCTTAAGAACCTCGTTTATCTCCCTTTGCACATCTAACCCGTTGCTCTTTTTGATGCTTCCGTCGAGGCCATATTCCTCGGGCAAAAACTCCACGTCATAATACATCGAACAAGTATCAGGTACTGCGGTTGCCGCTACACCACCTTCGATCTTTCCTATTGTGATAGTAGGCTTTGGTAAGAGTGGATGGTTCTTCGTCGCAAGCCACCTGTGTTCAAGCTCATGAAGGGCGTTCCAAACCTTTATGCCATTCTCTATCGCATTGCTTTTCTCCCATTTATAGTTAGGATGTCCGGCCTCCCCGGTTACTTCAACGCGTGATACGAGTACCCCTCGCGATGCAATCATAACGTTAAGCTCTGTCGGTTCGGCAATTATTGCGCCATCGGCCGTATACCCTTGCATCGCAAGGTCCAAAGTGCCGTTGCCGCCGCCTTCCTCATCTACCACACTCTGGAATACTATATCTCCCTTGAGAGAGCAAAATTGCCTAACGGCTTTTACCGCGAACGCCATTGCCGCAAGCCCGGCTTTCATATCACACGCTCCGACACCGTACATGTTTCCTTCGTGTATATGCGCTGACCATGGGTCGAACTTCCAACCATCCAAATCACCGGCGGCCATCGTATCCATGTGCCCGTTGAGAATAAGTGATTTTCCACCGCCGGCCCCTTTCATCATACCGATTAGGTTGGGCCTTCCTTTATAGTTGTGTCCATGAGAACATTCGATATGATTTCCGATTCGCGCGTATTCAGGTTCTATCAATTTCGTTTCAAACCCAATATCTTCAAGGTATCGTTTGAGTAGTAGTTGCCCTTTTTCTTCCCTGCCGTCAATTCCGTGTCCTATATGAGATGTATCCGTTTGTAGCATTTCCTTTAATAGATCAATCGCTTCCGAATGATGACTTTGCAAGTAAGACCTTACTTCATTTTTCTTCATTTATCTACCTCCGAGCTTATGCTTCTATTTCTGTTATTTCATTTTATCACTATATTCTCTATTATTCAATTCTTTTTTATAATATTTAATATAAAGTAGTATCATATTAAATATTGCCTAATTCACTGCACTAACCTTATTTACAATGTTATTTTACCACGGCATTTTTAATAATGCAATAGTTTTTATAATATTTATAAAAATAATTATTGCATTATTAAAAATTTCTGTTATAATGAGCTTAGACAAACGAAAAGACCCTATAATTAAATGTAAAATAAGAAAGCGAGGAAAACACATGAACTTAACAATGAAAGATATGGAAAAGGTATATCGCATCATCGAACGTTACGAACAGAAGCTTGACCTTAGCATAGGCATCGAGCTTTCGGAGTATCACGAACGTTACAAAAAAGTTTGGGACGAACTTGAGAAACGCGGCATCGATCTCGGCTTCTTCTTTTGGTATAGAGAAATGCCCGGCGACGGATTATATCTAACCGGCTATAACCCCACTATCGAACGCGCGAGCGGTGTCATCACGCCGGGAAAGCCTCCGATGATATTGGCCGGTCCCGAGTCCGGAATACTCGCAAAAGAGGTTGGCCTGGACCTTCCCACAAGCTTTGTGACCGAATTTAGCATTCCCGATGAGTATTACGAAGGCATTACATGTGAGCCCTTGCCGGACTTGATCCGCGAGTACGTCGGAAAGGATATTTCCACTATAGGCTACATGACATCTTACGATGTAATGCCGGCTAAATTCTATGATGTTCTGTGCAATGATATATCCAAGGGTGCGAAGGTTATCGATGCTACGGATATATTAGAGGAATTACGCTACGAAAAATCAGAGAGCGAATTCAAATGCATGAAGCAAGCGGATATGATTGCATGCGCGGCGATTCGCGCGTCGTTGGCTGTAGCACGCGTGGGGATGCGCGAGTCGGAGCTGGCCGCGGTGTGCGACTTCGTTATTAAGGCGTTGGGCGGCAATGGCTACGGCGTAGAAACTATGGTCATGTCCGACTTCCGATGCCGCTCGGTAATCGGCCCCGCAACAAACAAAGCATTGAAGGCCGGTGAAATTGTTCAGGTTGGGTGCAGTCCCAGCTATCAAGGCTATAAAGGGGTATGCCGTAGGGCATTCGTCATGGGCGAAAGATCGGATGTGCAAAATCAATATTTTGCCGTTATGAACGAAGGATTCCGCCTTGCAGAAATAGAGCTTAAGAATGTTGTAGAAAACGGGCTTTCTAACAATCTAATCGATCTTGCGGCAAGAAATTACTTCGACACACAGTCTATAGAAGGTACAAATATGAAATCCTGCCATTTCTATAGCACATGCCACGGCACAGGCCTCACCGAATGCCTTGAGAAGATGGTAATCCATCCCGAAAAAGAGCAGTACTATGGCGAAAACGTCGGCATCATGCTCGACCTCGGAGTATACGGGCATCCAAATAACGCCATATGCGGCGGTTGTGTCGAAAGCGCATTCTTCAAAAAAGGCAACACTTTGGTTAGCCTGACGGATGTTCCGGCCGATGTACAGCACCTTGTAGGAGCGGATGTTGATTGAATTTAATATTTTTGTTAAACAAAAGCTACTGTATGCTTGAAAAAATGACCATTTTATTATAGTATTAACATATGTAGTTAGCTGTTATAGCAACTTGCATTTTATTCATTCAAGTTGCTATAACACATGAAGCCATTATTGGTTTATGATACATCCACCTTGAGCGCCAATTCGAACCGCAAGAGGGGATACTTCAAGTAACTACTTGATTAAGATTTGGGGTGAAAAAATTGATTACGGACATGATAGACATTAGGGCATATAACGCAAAGTGCATACTGAACGCAGTTCGGTCTCGCCCCATGCTTACAAAAAAAGAAATTTCCGAGATTACATCTTTGAGCTTTGCCACGGTCTCGAACCTAGGAAATGAGTTGAAGGTTAAAGGCATACTTACCGACTCAAAGGTGGATGAAAAGCGTGTCGGCCGCAGCCCGAATGCGTTGGAGCTCAATCACAAGTATTTTCGTGTTATTGCACTCGATTTGCAACTTGAGAACACTCTCGGGTTTTCCATTGTAAACCTGAATAATACCATCTTACATAGAGAAACGCATGACATTTCTCATATTTTAAGTGCCCGCGAACTTGTGGATTTTGCAAAAAAGCTTTTTGATCGCTTCATGGATGGCCATTCACCCGAGAGCATAAGCATCGTTGGCGTGGGTGCGGCGGTACCTGCCGTGTTTGATCCTAACACGGACAGGGTAGTGCTTAGCTCCGTTGCAATGTATGAAAACGTGCCGCTCAAGCATATGCTCATGGAGGCATTTCGAACCACGGCGTATGTGGATAATATAGCGAATATCAGGGCTCTTTCCGCATATTCTTCTTCACAACAGACTAGAGATATAGTCTGTATGGACATATCCCAAGGTGTCGGGGTGGGCGTTATTTCAAATGGGTATTTACTTCGCGGCAAGAATGGCTGCGCATCGGAAGTTGCACATATACCGATTGGTGCCCCTTCGCTTGCTTGTCCGATTTGCAGAGGATACGGCTGCGTTGAGACCGAATTATCG
>CAYJPI010000086.1:0-8333 GCA_964372005.1 uncultured Oscillospiraceae bacterium
CAAACTTCTTTACTATCGCAAGATAGAGCAAGCCGCACGACAAAGCGATCATACCCATGGTTCCCCAGTCGCCGGCTATCTGTGCGAAGCCTGTGGATTCAAAAAATTCCAGTATTGCTTGCATTGCATTTATCCTTTCATATTAGTAATAAGATGCAATGGACGCTTATGAAATAACTGCGAGTATATCTCCCGCATTCACGGCCGCGCCCTTTTGTACCTGTATTGCACTGACGATGCCGTCGCAGGGTGCCATGATTTCATTTTCCATCTTCATCGCTTCAAGAACGATAATAACATCACCCTTCTTTACGCTTGCGCCTTGGCTAACCTTGATATCGAAGATATTGCCGGGCATGGGTGCTTCGATCTTAGTTCCGCCTGCGGGTGCAGCTGCCGGAGCGGCCGATGCCACCGGGGTAGCCGGCGCGGCAACCTGAGCCGAGGGTGCACCTGTGATCTCTTCTACCATAACCTCATAGGGAGTTCCGTTTACATTAACTAAAAACTTACGCATGATATTTTCTCCTTTATAATTGAATTGTATTTTTTACACGGGGCGAATGGAGTGGATGCGAAGGCCTTCGATATCGCAACCCATTTCGGTTGCAATTGCCGCAGATACCGCGGCTACAAGTTCCTGCCTTTCGGGAGCGTTGATGGCGCCGACGGGGCGTATAGAATGGATGCGAATACCGCTAATATCAGTTCCCATGCTCGTTGCGATTGCCGCAGAAATTGCAGCTACGAATTGGGGGCGATCTACGATAGGTGCCGAAGCCGCCACAGCAGGTTTCGCTACTTCAATAGGCGCGCTTTTGACCTTACCCTCTCCTTTTTTTATGAAAAAGCTCATAGCCATAGTGATAAAGATCAAACAAACCAATCCAAAAAAAACGGTTCCCATGCCGAGCAACATTACAAACCAGCCGGAATATTCCAATATGTTCACCTCCCATCTAAAAGAAAATGTTATAAACCATTCAATCAAATTATGGTATGCACTATAGAATCGCACATCGAGAAAATGCTATACATCATTCACTCGCATATTGTCATTTTAACACCACGCATTGCATGATGCAAGAGTTATTTTTCGTGCAACTAAAATTGCATATTTTACATTGAGTTCCTGTGTTTTGGGAACATTGCGGTAGATGAACTTGTGATATATTTGCAAGTAATCCTGCATTTTTTGTTTTTGTGCATATTTACTCACTGCAACTTAGATACATATATAGTAAATACACAGCAAAAACGCCCTCGCCGTCATGCAGCAAAAGCGTTTTGATTAAATGCCATTTACTTATGTGAAAATATAAGTGTGCTTTATAAATAATTATTCCATGCCACATGCTGTGCGCAATGCGGATAGTTCTTCCTTGCTTATATCGCGATATTCACCCGGGGCAAGTGAACCCAAGCGAAGCGGGCCGATGCTCTCTCGCCTAAGAAGAAGTGTGCGATGCTCCACCGCCTGCAACATCCTGCGAATTTGCCTGTTCTTTCCTTCGCGTATGGTGATCATAAAGCAAGTGTTGCCGGTTTTTGTGGGGCGCACTCGCTCTACTTTTGCCGGCGCGGTCATTCCATCCTCGAGCTCAACCCCATTTTGTAATCTCGCCGCCTCGGACGCGGTGAGAACCCCGTCACACACGGCATAATAAGTTTTGGGGAGCTTAAACTTCGGATGTGTCATACGATAGGAAAGCTCCCCATCATTCGTCATAACGAGAAGGCCTTCCGAGTTCACATCGAGCCTGCCGACATTGTACAATCTTTCATCGACGGACTTAAAAAAGTCCTGCACGGTTTTCCTGCCTTGAGGATCGTTACTGGTGCACACAACGCCGCGCGGCTTGTAAAAAAGAATCATTCTCGTTTCTTCCGCGCCACCAATCTTTTTGCCATCGAACATCACTTCATCCGTTTCGGGCTCAACCTGCATCCCAAGTGTGGCAATTTCGCCGTTTACTTTCACCCGTCCGTCCTTAATAAGCTCCTCCGAGCCGCGCCTCGACGCTATGCCCGCATCCGCCAAAAACTTTTGAAGCCGCATGATTAATTTTCCTACCTTATCCGACCTTACGCCGTAAAGTCCGTTATTATTTGATAAAGGTAGAAGGGATATTCCTTCCTTTGTACGGTATTCTTGGCTATGAGCTGTGTGGAGCTTAAAAGCACCCCATCGAGCCATACCTCAACTTGCCCGAGAACCTCGCCCGTATATATGGGCGCTTCCTTCATGTCCACGCAATCGACGAATACCTTCGGCTCGTCACCGCCATCCTTTATCACAGGTACTATTATATCGTCTTTTGCTACAGCTTCCAAGCTATTTTCCATTCCATCATCGATAATTATTTTTGCATATGTCTCCCCGGCGTTTACAAGTGGCTCCCAAGTGTAGCTTTCAAAGCCGAAATCGAGATACTCGGTAGCATCGCCCCACATATCGCCTGCGCGCAATACTACACCGACTGTGGTGTTCCCATCGCGCTCGGCAGAGTACACAAGGCATTTACCGGATGCATCCGTGTAGCCCGTTTTTACGCCGTTTCCGCCCTCATATTGCCATAGTATTTTGTTTTTATTTTTGAGGATGCGTTCCTTATCGCCCGTTGTAGTGGTGTGATATTGCGTGTTAACAATTTCGCGAAACTGTGGGTTTTGCATTGCCTCGGCCGATATGATGGCAAGGTCATATGCGGTGGTGTAGTGCCCTTCGGCGTCAAGCCCATTGGGTGTTACAAAATTCGTGTTGAGGCAACCTAGCTCCTTAGCTTTAGCATTCATCATTTCGATAAAGCCTTCCACCGACCCTGCGATATGCATTGCGATGGTAACGGCTGCATCGTTGCCGGATGCAAGCATAAGCCCGTAGAGAAGGTCCTCCATGCTCAACTCCTCGCCCTTTTCAAGATACATGCTCGAGCCCTCAATGCCATATGCTTGCTCGGGAACGGTAACCATGGTGTCGATCGCGCCGTTTTCGAGCGCAACGAGCGCTGTCATCACCTTTGTAGTGCTCGCCATGGGCATTCTTTTATGTGCGTTTTTCGATGCGAGCAGGCGCTTCGTCGTAACATCCATGAGCGCGGCGGACGATGCCGTGAGGGATGGCTCGCTCGCAAGAACCGTGGAGGAGGGCGCGAGGATGCCCAAAACGAGCATCGCCGCGATCCACTTTTTCACCATGTGCACGTCCTCCTTCGCTATTCCATTCCCGCAACGGGCTCTTGATAGTCGAAGTTAGGCTCTTCCTGCGGTGAATCTTCGTGCGTGCAACAATCGCTCGTTTCAGCCTTGGCCTTGCAACAATTCTTCACGAGTCGTTCCACTTCTTGGATGGATTGAGGGAGCATCTCGATTATGCGATCGAGCGTGCAATTATAATGCGCGGGTAACACCTTAACGCATCCGTCGTTGATTACCAAGAATGCGGTGGGGCTAAGGTTTAACCCTGACACGGAAGTTCCCGCAAAGGGATGCCTAATATCCTCCCCCGATGTTTCTTGAGAGCTCATTCTTACAACATCTACCTTGCCGTATTCTCCGCCGCCCGAAAGAAAGCCGAGCGCCACGCGCGATACGGGTACGATTACGGTGTTCGACCCCGCCATAACCGGATTGCCTATGATGGTGTTAACGTCCACCATCTGCTTTAACTGTTCCATTGTCGTTTTCATGATGTTTTCGATGGGATGTGCCATAGATTTTGTCACCCTTCCTTGTGCGTATTAGCCGCCAAAGTGCGGCAAGAATAATTTGGATTGGGAAAAAGCGAAATATACATGTTAAATTTAACCTAAAGCGCCATGCATTGAATACGGGGCGTATCGCCACCATGCATTTTCGTTTTTTTTCACTGCAAAGAAGCGCGAGTATATTTTGAAACGCAATATTAAGCCCACCCGATAGATACGCAGTGCCAACCACATTATCGCCCATGCCGACAAAGCCGTCCACCGTCAACTCTCTCACGTCGATGTGTTTTAGTATGTAAGGAGCAATGTCGTCCGCGGCATTTATCTCGCGCTTTTCCTTGCGCGTTATCGAACCGCCAACCCTGTAGAGGGTTTTCGTGTTACCACCTTCATCTTGATACAATAAGGATAGCGTCGGTTCTTCAAGTATACAGAAGGACACATGAATGCGATAGCTAACAAGGCCGAATAGCCAAAAAATGCGCATGCGTCCGCTTATCTTTTGCGGTAACTCGGCGCAGATGCACAATTTCACCTTTATCGGGCAACTTAATAGTGCCGTTAAAAGCACCGCAAGCCCCCCAATCACAATTAAAAGTGCCATAATCCCATACTCCTCTTTAGATAGGGTTGACATTATCTAATTATAAGTATGCCCCGTAAATTGCTTAAACATGTTTTCAATTGCGCCATAGAGTTGGCAAGTTTTTTCGTTGCGCAAAGAGTATGAAGTGGTATAGAATGGTTAGTAATAAATGATTTATGCTTTAATTGCTACGAAAGGATAAGTAATGTTAAAATCACGTTGGTTTGGAATAGTCGCTTATTCCGTGCTCGGAATAATTTTTTTGGTAGGGGTAATCATCACTGTCAGGCAATATGTATACTTCGGTGAGCCCTACACCCCTCCACCTTCCCCCACGATAGCTCCCACACCGGCACCAACAGAACAGACAGCACAAAACGAGCCGGCCGAGCCTACGACAGAACCTACGCCCGCGCCTACGACAGAACCTACGCCCGCGCCACTACAGGACCTTGCCGATCCGGTAAAGATCTACTTCACCAGGCAGGAGATGAGCGCGGATATTATAGGTCTACCCATGATTCGCGAGGAAAACACAATTCGCCCTGCCGATGCGGACGATCATTTGACCGCGGCATGGAACAGTGACGGCCCCGTCCCGGGAGAACCCGGCATAGCACATATCAATGGCCATATAAGCAAGGATCAGGTGCTCGGAACATTCCATGTTTTGAGGGATGACATGGTCGAAGGCGATGAAGTTGCGATAGAATATGCGGATGGTAGCGTACTATACTTCGAGGTTGAAGTGGTTATGACATATTCGCTTGAGGAATTCCCATCGCAGATACTCTATCCAATTTTTGAGGGTGACCCCCTTCTATCGCTCGTAACATGTGCAGGCGATTACGATAGATCGATAGGCACATCCCAATCGCGAGTACTCGCGATGGCAAGATTGAAGCAATAACCCCAATTAAAAGCATAGAGCCAACAAAAAAAGTGTCCGCAAGGACACTTTTTTCATGCGAAAATCTCAATGATGTAAAGTCTAGAACTTGCCGCTTCTTCCTGAGAATCCGCCGCCACTATGGCTTCTGCCGCCGCCACCGCCACCGCTACTCGTTTGAATCCTCGTTTTGGTGGTGGTTGTATGGCTAAATACATCATTTTTCACTTGGATGTCCACGCCACCTTTAGGTATATAGTCCATTGCATGCGAAGCGATCTTTACACTGTTTAGCTTCTTTTTGCTTCCCAAGGCCACAAAAATACCTATTACGAATGTGATGACTAAACGAACAAGAATCGATGCAACAACATACATAGCCTTGTTTTCTATGTAATACTCCGTTTCATCTATATACTCATAGAAACCATCGTACCAAGCGTTATACGAAAATTTATCCAGAAAGTAGTTTTCTACCGATACCTTTGTGCCATCATCGAATATGAAATTTGCACGATCACCATAGGTGATATATGCATAATCGCGCGCATTCATGCTGAGCATAAGCAGAGCGCCCTCTTTTTCTTCGCCATAACCTAAATCATAGTCGGCATAAAAGTCGGTAGCTGTATAGTAAATGTCCTCTCCTGCGGGGCGATATCCAAAAGCATTGTAATCATTAACGGTTAAAATGTACACGGCAATGCCCTGCTCTTTCGTCACTTTTTCGGCCATTTCGCGAAGCGTTTTCTCTTCTTCTTCGCTAAGTATGCCGGCCATATCCATAACATAATCCACTTCTAAGCTTTCAAGAGTGGTCGCCGAAGTTACCAAGGGCGCACCCCCCTCTATCAAATCCGCTTCCGATCCTTGCAAAAAAGCCCTGATGAAGGTGAAATGATCGCCTACCGAGTTGTTCTCATAGAACAGCCCTTCGAGTTGAAGCGATGTTTGCGTTTCCGGGTAAGGTGAATCGTGGCACCAAACGAAGTTATCCTCCTCTATACCGATGAGAAGAACCTTTGCCGCTTTATCCTCAACAAGCTCGTTAAACAAAACTTCCGCCTTTTCAAGTAGCGTAGGCAAATCATTCGTCTCTCCGTCCGCTTCTATGGATACATACAATTGAACATCATATGTGCTCGATATTCGCGCGGCTTCCTGCTCTAACATGGTCTCCTGCTCATCCGAAAGAACATCCGCCTCGTCAAATATAAAATCCGTCGGTGCGGCGAGGGCAGTTACGCTGAACATAAACATCAATATCGCTACGAGCGGGAGTAATATAATGCGTTTCATCTTAATCCCTCCCCTTATAGTCCCAAAATGAATGAAGCGATGTAGGATGCAATAGTTAAACCTGCCATCCACCCCAAGGCCAAAAGCCAGAATTTCTTCATATCGCATGGTAATTCGCCTATGAATTTTCCCGTTTGGCCATTCATCGCAAATAGGTAGCTCTTTTTTCTGTACATTGTAGATAACATCCATACGGGCGCCATAGCATATTGCACTTCGCCGCGCTTTAGGGCTACTTCTTTGGATGTTTCGATGCAGGATGTGTAACCGCCCACGCTGCCCCGCATGATGACCAAAGCGCTGCTTACGGCCCTTTCATCTGCCCTCGCGCTACACTCATCGATGCTTACATCATACTTATCGGCGAGAAAACCGGGCATGTATGCGGTTGAAAAAGGAACCAATCTGCTGTAATCAAAAGGCTCGATAGATTCCATGTAGGTATCGGGCATCTTGCTCGATGCATCCACGGGAATGTCCGCAAAATCAACAGTCCCACCTCGCTCAACATCATAATGATGCGTGGTGGTAATCTTGTAATTACCCGATTCGCTGGTGGATGACTTTTTAGCCGAATACTTTACCTCGGCGCGAACACTGCCGTCAAAAAGCCAGAAGGGCACATACACGCCCTTGATTTCTTGTATGTGTGATTCCTCCAAAAAGGCTTTGGGCAATAGGAATTTACCCTTGCAGTGATCCTTCAGTGCCTTTACGGCATCCTCCTTTTTGAGCCTGAAGGGCATGATGAAATCGGGCTTCAATGAACCTTCAAATTTCCCGGGAACTATTGTGGGGTTTCCGCAATAAATGCAACTGGTGGCGGCCGTTGTATCATCACATATAAGCTCTGCTGCGCATGACGAGCATGAGTAGGCGCGCATTTTCTGTGCGTCTTTTCCCCAATCCTCATTCAGATGCGTTACGCCCCAGTTTGGATTGGTCTCAACATTTTGTGGTGCTTCAACCGGCGCTTCATCGCGCTTAATTTCCTCTGCCGATTGTGATGCGGCGGCGTCTTCCTTTTTCCCGTAAATCGCATCTATTTCGGCCGGATCATATGTGCTTGCACAAAATTCACATACAAGCTTTGCTTTGGCTGCATCAAAGTGCAAAGGCCCGGTGCAGGCAGGGCATTGCACATTCGTAGTTTGGGTAGACATTACACTTATTCCTCCTTTTGAAAAAATGTTGATGTTTTCTTGAATTGTCGTTGTTATTGTATTATAATAGAATTGTATAATAAAAACAATGGTTATGCGCACTGAAAAAATGAATATTGCCGACACCGGTTGGATAGAGTGTACTTGCATATGCTTTTTGCCGCGCATGGCTAAAAGTGGTGCATGCCCATATGGAACAGGGTTTTTACAGTGAGCAACGCTAATTACAATCAAAGTTTTCACGCCGGTACGAGCTGAAATTCGGCACATTAACAGTAATAGGAGGTAACATCATGGCTTTTTGTACAGATTGCGGAGGATCCAATCGCGAGGGCGCAAAATTTTGTGAGCACTGCGGCTCATCACTGGGAACTAATGCAAAAAACATAACCACCGAGGTGAACGCTCCAAACCAAAATGTTTCCGGCAGCTACACCGCTCCGCCTCAGAGTGCACCCACGGGTAGTTACACCGCGCCTACACAGAGTGCACCTTCGGGTAGTTACACCCCCCCGACGCAGAGCGCACCCATGGGTAGTTACACACCCCCGACGCAGAGCGCACCCACGGGCAGTTACACCGCCCCGACACAGAGTGCACCCACGGGCAGTTACACCCCCCCGACCCAGAGTGCACCCACGGGCAGTTACACCCCCCCGACCCAGAGTGCACCTTCGGGCAGTTACACC
>CAYJPI010000087.1:0-8284 GCA_964372005.1 uncultured Oscillospiraceae bacterium
CAATTATCGTTTCAAGTTCCAATAGGAGCTGGCCGGTATCGTCCGTTCTTGAAAGCTGTACCGCACCTCGAAGCGATATCTCAAGCTCCACCACCTCGCCTTGGTCGAGGTATAAATAGAGCACATCGCGCTCGCTCTCGTAACGCGTTAGCATGTAGTTAAGCGTCTTTTCAACATCCTCGAATTTGCCTTCATGCACATCGAGTATGCACTGTCTCGCCCCGGCTACTATATCCTCGGATAGAAAGTGCAATTGCCGCGCAGGGAAAAAGAATAACACAACGAGCACGATGAGAATCCCGATATTGATAAAGCGCCTAACCATCCGTCCCCCTCCTCCCTACACGAACCGTGCACACGCGCGGTTTTTTTTCGCTCTTCCCAACATGCTCTTGTACGAACAGCATATTTTGTTGCGTGTCAAGGCTCGCAAAAAACACCTTATGTGTGCCGATAAAGCCCATAGCTTGAAGTTTCTGCTCGAGCCATTTTTTATCATATCCAATTCGCTTTAATGCGTTTTCATGCACCTTCCTATCCACTATCAGCACCTCGTTAAGTGCGACCGGTGGCGATTTTATGTTGTGGTCTTCAAATGTGGGGATCTGACATTTGCCTTTTTTCAATACGCTCAATGTACCATCCGTCTCAACTATCGCAAACTCCACCTCGGCAACCGAAAATACATCCTTCGACCTTAGCTGTTCCATGAGATCGTTGAGGGTATAGCAACTTTTTCGCATTTCATGCTCTTGGATTACTCCCCTTGCCACAACGATGGACGGCTTGCCCGAAAGCACCGTGGATAATTTTTCGCTTTTCAAGCATACGAAACTCATTAGCTGTTGAAGCAAGTACAACGCAAGTATCGGCATAATGCCGTAGACGAGCGGTATGCTCGTATCGGTAATCGGGTCGCTCGCGAGCTCTGCAACGAGCAATGTAACTACAAGGTCAAATGGTTGCAAGTCGCTTATTTGGCGTTTGCCCATCAAACGCATTATAACGAACACCAGCACATATAAAAGTGCCGCGCGTAAGAACAATACCATCATGTGCTAAGCCCTCCCGTCACAAAAAAATGCATAATCCAATCATACATTTACTCTTTCCCACGCTGGCGGTAACTATTCACAGAATGTATTCGCGCATATAAGCTCCCTTGCATATATTAAAGATACAATTATATGATTTGAGGGGGATAACACCTTGCCTAAAATTTATTTGAGCCCATCCACACAGCAGAGCAACCTGTATGTTTCAGGTAATAGCGAAGAATATTACATGAACCTCGTAGCCGATGCTATGGAGCCCTACTTGCGTGCGAGTGGAATACAATACACGCGCAACACTCCCGACATGACGGCCGCATCATCGATCACGGCATCCAACGCAGGCAATTATGATTTGCACCTTGCATTGCACTCCAATGCCGCACCCGAATCGAAATCCGGCACCATTCGCGGCTCGGACGTGTATTATTTCCCCGGTAGCGTAAAGGGAAAACGCGGCGCGACCATATTCGCCGAGAATCTTGAGGAAATCTATCCCGGCACGGTTAGAACAGTACCAACAACTTCGATCGGCGAAGTTGATAGGGTGAAGGCTCCGTCCGTCTTCCTTGAGCTTGCATACCATGACAATGTGGAGGATGCGGCATGGATAGTATCAAACATCGATGCTATCGGGCGCAATCTCGTGCTATCGCTTACTGAATATTTTGACATTCCGTTCGTGCTTCCGCAGGACACCACCACCGCTCGCGTTACCACTGCAGGCGGAAACTTAAATATTCGAAGCAGACCGAGCATACAAAGCCGCATCGTCGGCAGTGCGCCAAACGGTGCATCGCTCATCATCACAGGTGATGCGGATGATTGGTATGTAGTTGAGTATGACGGCAAATCGGGATATGCAAACAAGGCATATGTTACCCTAAACGATGGTGTTTCCGCATAAAAATAATGAGTAGGAGGCCATAGATGCCATTTTCAGATAGAGAGCTTCTCGCACGGCTCATAATGTGCGAGGCAGAGGGCGAGGGCGATAATGGGTTGCGCGCCGTTGCAGGCGTTGTAATGAACCGCACTACAACCCCCTATGGCGAATATTCTCGCGTTAGCGAGGGCGGCAACATGCGAAACATCGTATTCCAGCCAAAGCAGTTCGAATGCGCCGAGGACGAGAATAGCCGAAACCTATACAATATGCGCCCCGAACAGATACACTATGACATCGCTGACTGGGCGATAGCAGGCAATCGTATCCCTACAGTTGGGAAGTCTTTATGGTTTTACAACCCCTTCTCCCCCGATTGTCGGCCGCGCTTCCCTGAAAAATCGGGCGAGTTTGTGGTGCGCATCGCTAACCACTGCTTTTATAACCCGAATGAGTATTACAAGGAAACATAGGAAAATCCCGATACACCATATAGCATATCGGGATAGTAAAACTTAAATTTGGGCTCTACTCCGTTTGCCTATCTCATTCTTAGCTTATAGGCAAACGGTGTGTTTGTATGGCTCTATTCCAGCCCCATCAAAAACCGGTATACGGGCTTCGCAGCATTAAAAGCCGTGATGATCTCCTGTGCAACATCCGGGCACATGGTCTTCTTCAAATCTGTGTCATGATGCGAAAGCGAGAAATACCTACTGTTGAGATAAGGAAGCAGGTCTTCCGGCGCATCGGTAAACTTGGGGCGTTTATATGGTTGCGGCTTTAGCGTGTATATGCTTGAGAACGCACTTTCGTTTATTAGCGATTGAAAATGTGCGGGACGCGCATTTATTCTTGCACGTATATCACGCATAAGCGCAGGCATCGGCCCATACATTCCCATGCCGTAGCCATAGCCATCGCACGAAAACTCCACATAGAGTGTAAAGTTTTCGCTAAGGCGGCTCCCGGGCAACTTGAACGCGAGCCATACATGGTCGCGATACAAGCTCTTATCCTTGGAAAAGCGCGTGTCACGACGGATACGCGAAACAATCGAGGACGGCCTAAGGTTGAAGTCCGGGTTGATTTCGCCTGCGGACGGCGCAATCATCGAAGCAAGTTCGAGCATCGGCTTCTTTATTACCGTCTCATACCTTTCCTTGTTCTCCTCGAAGAAGGAGCGCTCATTGCGAAACGCAATCTCCATCATGAAACGATAACTGTCCTCGCAAAGTCCTTCGAATTTCATGCACTCTCCTCCACATCAAGTAGAGCTTGCGAGAAGGTAAGTGCGTCGAAGGGCTGTAAATCGTCAATTCCCTCGCCAACGCCCACAAATCGTACAGGAAGTCCAAGTTCCTTTTTCACAGCTACCGCAACACCGCCCTTTGCCGTTCCATCAAGCTTGGTGAGTATTACTCCCGTAAGCCCCGTGGAATCGGAGAAGGCCTTTGCCTGCGCGATAGCATTCTGGCCTGTGGTTGCATCGAGCACAAGCAATATCTCAAGCGGTACGCCCGGTATCTCACGGTCGATCACTCGCCTAATCTTGTTAAGCTCGTTCATTAGGTTTGTCTTATTGTGGAGGCGGCCCGCGGTGTCGCATATGAGCACATCACAGTTTTTCGCCTTGTAGGACGCTATAGCATCGAATATAACCGCCGCAGGGTCTGCCCCTTCGCCATGGCGCACCATAGGTACATCCGCTCGCTCTGCCCATACTCCAAGCTGTTCGGCGGCCGCCGCGCGGAAAGTATCCGCCGCCGCAAGCATAGGCTTCCTTCTTTGCTCCTTGTAATAGGCGGAAAGCTTGCCTATCGATGTGGTCTTTCCAACTCCGTTTACGCCAACGATCAAAATAGCGCCGCTATCATTAGCTTCTATCGCGAAAGGCTCATCCGCATCCATTTCATCCGCAAGGATGTAGGCGAGAGCTTTTTTCGCATCCTCCGCGGATTTAAGCTTATCCTCTTTTACTTTATCGCGAAGTTTTTCGAGTAAATCCATAGCCGTTTGCATACCCATGTCGGCCATTATCATCGCCTCTTCAAGTTCCTCGTAAAGTTCTTCATCAATCTCAGTTTTGCCTACAAACACGGTAGATAAAAACGTATCGCGTGTTTTAGCCAGCCCTTTTTTTAGTTTATCAAATAAACCCATATTGCACCTTCCTTTTCGTTATTCTTATTATTCCGCTATACAAATCTCGCGGATACTACCTTCGATACTCCCTTTTCTTCCATAGCCACACCGTAAAGCGCGTTGCATACCTCCATACTCCCCTTTCGGTGGGTGATTAGAATGAACTGCGTGTCGCTCGAGTAATCGAGTAGATAGTTCGCAAAGCGCGATACATTCACTTCATCTAGCGATGCTTCTATCTCATCGAGTATGCAAAACGCGGCAGGCTTGAGCTTTAACATCGCAAAGAGCAAAGCTATAGCCGTAAACGCTCTTTCGCCGCCTGAGAGTAGCGTAAGCATCGAAAGCTTCTTGCCGGGCGGTTGAGCGATGATATCGATGTCGCAATTTAGAACGTCATTCTCATCCGCAAGCCTAAGCATGGCATGTCCACCGCCGAATAGTTTGGTGAACACCTCGCCGAAGTTCTTCTGAATCAACTCAAATCGCTCTATAAAGCGTTTTTCCATCGTAGCGGTCAATTCCTCGATAAGTTTCGTCAAATCGTCCTTAGCGCGAATTACGTCGTCACACTGGGTGGTTAATTCGGTATGCCTTGCATATACCGTCTCATAGTCCTCAACCGCATTGGGGTTTATATTCCCAAGTGCACGGATGCTTTCCTTTAGCGAATCGATCCTAAGATGCGCGGCGGTAACCACGATGTTCTTCCTAAAGGGAAGTGTGTTCTCATAAGTTAGCTCGTAATCCTCCCATATGCGATCCTGCATGGTGTTCTTTTCCATCTCAACACGGCTCTTGCCCATTTCCTGCCGATGTTTTTTTTCATTGTTCTCCCTGAGGGACGATGAAATCTCATCAAGCCTCATGCGCGCTTCCTTCAGTTCCGTTGATAATGCGATGCGTTCGTCTTCATGCGCTTGCTGTTCATCCTTGCGGATGCCGAGCTTTTCACGCTCTTCCTCGATGCACACGCCCATAACTTCACGCTTTTTGATGAGCTCGTCCTTTTCTTTTTCATTGGCTTCTCGAAGTGACGCATTCTTTTCTACTACGGTATTCGCATTTTCCATCTCGCGTTTAATGCGCTCGATATCGCGCTTGGCCGCATCATCCTCTTTTTCTAGCGCCATGTGCGATATGCGCAAATCGGTAAGCACTTCTCCCTGTTCTTCTTGCAGTTCACGCAATGACGATAGTTCCCTTTGGCTGGCCTGCACATCCTCTTGCGAGGCGGCATTACCCTCCTGTATGCCCGAGGAAAGCCGTTCGCTCTTCTCTCGTTCCTGCTCTATATCGGCGATATTATCCTCGATTTGCTCCTGCTCGAGCTTCAATCGCATCGCATCTGAAGCATTTTTTTGTATGTCACGGTCGATTAGCTCGAGCTTTTCGTTTTGGCGCATCGATTCGATGTCACGTTCATGTAATGTTTCTTGCCTTTTTATAAGCGCTTGAGACATTTCGCCCTCGCGCTTCATGCACTCGCCCTCTTCCCTCTTCGCCGCCTCGATCTTTCCCTCGATCGCAACGATTCTCTCTTGCAATTCCTTTATCTCGCGTTCGCGCCCAAGAAGGCTGTATTCGCGCTTTTGCACGCTTCCGCCCGTCATCGATCCGCCGGGATTAATTATATCACCTTGCAAAGTTGCAATGCGAAACGCCGAGCGCATCTGCTTGTTTATCGCTATGCCCGCATCCAAGTTTTCAACTATTACCGTGCGCCCAAGAAGATTCTCCACCACGTTTCGATATTCGTCATCATACCCTATGAGCTCACTCGCCACGCCGATGCATCCATGCATGTTGAGGGCTCGCCTTTCATCATTGTTCAGCGTTTTGGGGCGCATCGAGCTCATAGGTAGCATCGTAGCACGGCCGTACTGCTTCATGCGTAGATGGTTGATTACGTATTTAGCATCCTCGGGTGTTGGTGTTACGATGTTTTGAAGCGCAGAGCCGAGTGTCATCTCAAGTGCTGTTTCGTATTCCTTAGGAACATCCAAAAGTTCCGCAACAACGCCCTTTATCGCATTGAAAAGCTCCGCATTGCGCTTGGTGTCGCGCATAACATTTCGTACGCTTGCATAGTAACCCTCATGTGCCGCGCTCATCTCTTTTAGCACATTCGCCCTCGACATCTGGGCATGTTTCTCCTGCTCAAGCATGTGTACACGCTTTTGTGCCTCTATGCGATTTCTTGCCGCATCATCGATATTTTTTTTAATTTTAGCAGCTTCGTTTCGCAATTCGTCGGTTTGAGTGTCAAAAACTGCCTTTTCATCCTCAGCGAGCTTCTTTTCGCTTATCAACTCTTCATCGGTTTTTATAAAGGTCTCCTGCCCCGCTTTGATGGCATCAAGCCTTTGAATATATGCATTCTTCATCGCATCCAAACGCGATAGATTGCTTTTCGCATCCGAAAGGCGGTTCATGCTTTCCATTATGCTCGCCTTTTGTTTTTCTAAGGTATTCTCAACTTCTTCTATGCGCGCATCAAGCTCGGTTTTTTTTCGTTCCGCACTTTCAATCTGCTCGAGAAGCGCTTTTTTGCGCTCCTCACTTTCATCCTTGCCTCCGCTCAACCGGTGAAGTTCATCCTTGAGGCTTTCGGAACGCGAGGATGCGATTTCGAGTTCCGCCTTTAAGCGTTCCTCTTCGCGCTCCAAATTGCTTATTCTCTCCTCGATAACATTGAGTTCACCCTCATGATGTTTCGCCTCCGACATCATGCTTAAAAGCTCACTTTGCAAAACCCCTGCAGTCTGTTCAAGAGATTGCATTATATCCTGCTTAGATTCGAGGAGTGTGCGCAATTGTGTTTCGGTGCCCGTAAGCATCTTCTCTTCATCGATCAATGCTTCTATGGTTTTTTCGTAACCTTCGATGCGCTCTGTAAGCTTATCATACTGTGCCAAAAACACATTGAGCTCAAGATCCTTCATTTCATCGCGCATCAAAAAGAACGCCTTAGCCGCTTCGCTTTGTTCTTTAAGCGGATCGAGCTGCACTTCAAGCTCCGATAGAATATCGGTTAGGCGTGTGAGATTTTTTTCGGTTTGCTCAAGCTTGCGTACCGTCTCTTCCTTGCGCGCTCTATATCCCATTATGCCGGCGGCTTCCTCAAAGGCGTTTCGCCTGTCCGACGATTTATTTGATAGTATTTCTTCAACCTTGCCTTGTCCTATTATGGAATAACCTTCCTTGCCTATTCCGGTATCCCTAAACAAGGTGTGTATGTCCTTCAACCTGCAATTCGCCCTATTTATCATGTATTCGCTCTCCCCCGAGCGATACACGCGCCTTGTCACGGTTATCTCCGCAAAATCCATCGGAAGCCTACCATCGGTATTATCGAATGTAAGCGCAACCTCGCAATAGCCCTGCGCCTTCCTCGTTTCGGTACCGTTGAATATAACGTCCTCCATCTTGGTGCCCCTTAGCGCCTTCGCGCTCTGTTCTCCAAGCACCCATCTCACCGCATCGGCGATATTGCTTTTGCCGCTACCGTTCGGCCCGATTACGGCTGTAATTCCGTTGTCAAATTTGAATTCGGTTTTGCGTGCGAACGATTTGAATCCGTTTATCTCCAATTTCGTTAAGCGCATCGGCTTTCCCCCTTATTCTTTGCCAAATCCCATAAGCGCAATTTTCGCTGCCTGTTGCCCTGCCTGTTGCTTGTTCGCCCCCTTGCCTTCGCCGAGCACCTTTCCATCAAGCATAACACACATCGTAAATTCGCGTTTATGATTTGGTCCCGTTGCATCCAGCAAGGAATACTCCAAAGCACCCATTTTACTTTGCTGTATGTACTCCTGCAATCTCGTTTTATAATCCATTGATCCGCCTTTTGCGGCGGCTACTATGTCTTTTTTTGAAAAACGCATGATGAATTCATATGCCTTTTCCATCCCTCCATCGAGATATATCGCGCCAATTATCGCCTCAAGTGCATCCGAAACGATGGAAGGCTTATATCTTCCGCCTGAGTTTTCCTCACCTCGTCCAAGGCGTAAAGCAGGCGGTATACCAAGCTTTTTTCCGGCCGCAAACAAAGCGCCTTCGCACACGCTCGTAGCACGTGTGCGCGTCATATGCCCTTCATTGAGCTTGGTGTAATTTTTAAACACAAAATCGCTTACAGCAAGCTCAAGCACTGCATCGCCTAAAAATTCAAGCCTTTCATTGTGGGTTGCACTTT
>CAYJPI010000088.1:0-1033 GCA_964372005.1 uncultured Oscillospiraceae bacterium
CCCAAGAAGCCTTTTTCCGATGCATAAACCCTTGCAGTGATTATGTGAATGCTATGCCCACTTTTCGCAAGTTTTGTTATTACCTCACCGGCATCCTGCCTCGACGGAGTAGCCACACAATATCTATAGAAGAAACGCAACCAAAAGTTGCGCTCTTGCTTACGTGTACAGTTCGTCGCGTCACGCACATGATAGTGCGCTGTATCATAAGGAATATCTTTCCCAAAAAACTTTTTTACATATTGTATTTGGAATGCTTCCAAATTATTTAGTACTCCATCCACGTCGATGCCTATATTCATCATTACCCCCATCCGTACCATAGTGGATTTTTATGTGATGCAATCGCATCTTGCATAGTGCATTTTTCATTCTACCATATTTTTTCGAAAAGGTACATAGTGAAACTATAGATGTTGAAGAATAACAATGCACCCATGCATGGAACTGCATGGGTGCATTGTTGTACGCTTCATATGGCCATTCGCTCAATTGCCTATTTATTACTATGCGCCATAATCAGCAATGGTTTTAGCTATTGTAACAAAGTTCTCATACGGCGTGTTTCGTGGAATCTCACAGCCTGCGGCTATTGCGATGCGGTGAATTTTTCCGTAATCAAGCCTTTCCCTAACGGCGTGTTCCACCGTGCTTGGTGTGCCAAGCAAAACCACGTTAACAGGATCAAAATTGCCGCTTACTATGCAGTCCTCGGGGAATATTTCACAGGCTCTTTTCATATCCACCATGTGATCCAAGTCGTAGATGTCCGCGCCGGCTTGGTGTAGCAGGTGTAGTACGGGGTTCAAATCACCGCATATATGCAGTTTCACTTTCGCTCCCATTTCATGTATTGCTTGGATTAATTTTTGCTGGTAAGGCAATGCCATTTGTTCGTACAACATCGGCCCAAGCAAGGACGATGCCGCGTCGCCTACGCCGATTATATCCGCGCCGGCCTCAATTTGAGCGCGAGCAAAGACAGTCGCTTGTTCCACACAAATCTCTAATAAATCATGCATGGCTTCCGGTT
>CAYJPI010000088.1:1043-2207 GCA_964372005.1 uncultured Oscillospiraceae bacterium
CATCCATCATATTGCAAAGGCAATCCGACATCTGCATGAGATCACAACTCTCCGCTATTGCACCTTCAACCCAACCTACCACAGGTATTTCACCAAATTGCTTCATCAACCGGATGCATTCCACGCGGTCATTCATGCGTGGATTGTCGCATGGGTTGCATACCTTCAGTTTGCCGATGTCGCTTATGTCCTTTAGCAGGTGATCCTCGCAGTACGGTACTGCATCTTCGGGGATAATGACCTTTGCACCGAATCCTGAGGCCTCGCGCATTGGGTCAGAGCAAGTGCAAAGCAAATCTAACTCGAACTTTTCACAGCAATGCATCATACCTTTTGCAAAAAGACGATAGTCGGTTACGAACTTGCCATAGGGCACACCGATTTCGTCCGCTGCCAACTGCATCACAAGGCTAAAGTTTGGTATTCGATCCACCGGTTCGCCCGATAGATGTGCAAACACGCGTTCATAAGAATTCATAATCATTCTCCTTTTATTAGCGCACGTCAAAAAAATATCTTTTTTCGTGCTACGGTATTGTATTATCAATAATCATATTATACAATGATTTTAGATATAATACATGCCACATGCTACGGAAAAGTAGCACAATACTATGAAATGCTGAGGTGAACGAAAAAAATGGCACAATGGGAGCATCGCAGCTACGCCACGCCTTCTTTGCCGGCGAGTGCATTTCAAAACGATGTGGATCCTTCCGTCAATCGTGTGCTGTCACACTGGCATGATGATTTTGAAATGATATTTGTAACGCAGGGCTCGGGGTGTTTTCGTATCGGTTATGAAGAATACGCCGCCGCGGAAGGCGATATTTTCATCGTATCATCCGCATGCATTCATAGTGGATGCGCTGATGCCGATTCCACGCTATGCTGTCAAGTTTTAATATTTGACCTCTCATATTTTTTGGGTAAGTGCCGATATGATAAATTGTTATACACTCCCCATATTCCTACAACTCATCGGCTCTATCCCGAAGTGAAAGAACTGTTCTTAAAAATATTCAGTTCTCTTTCGATTTGCCCTCCTGTGTACGAGCTGTACGTTAAACGTGATATTTTTGCTATGATCGCATTGCTCGCGGAAAATGGGTTATATAATGTCGAACATGATGCTCTGCAAGATGTGAACATGTCGCATATCAA
>CAYJPI010000088.1:2217-8246 GCA_964372005.1 uncultured Oscillospiraceae bacterium
GAATTCATGCGTGATAACTTTGAAAGCAGCATAAGCATCGAAGCACTCGCACGCGTTACAGGCTACAGCTCCTCGCATTTCATGGCGCTTTTTAAGCAATGTACGGGGCATACCGCAATTCAATATGTAAATATTCTACGCCTTAATGAAGGTGCTGCTTTGCTCAGTGAAAAGAAATACAGCGTATCGAAAGTAAGCGAGATGGTCGGATTCAACGATGTAAATTACTTTATCCGCCTATTCACTAAGCTCTTCGGTTGCTCGCCTAAACAGTATATTAACGATGCAAAATGACTAGATAGTGTCAACGATAGTTTAAAGGAGATAATCATGATATTAAATGCCGATACAATACAATCCATGCCGAAAGTAGAGTTGCATATTCACTTGGAATCCACCATAGAGGCGAATCGCTTAGCGAGGTATGCCGCCGTGCAAGGCAAACGATTGCCGCGCGAAGGTGATGCATTTTACAACGATTGTACAGCCGAGGATTTAAGCAATTTTTTAGCTTTCTTGGATAGCATTTGCGCGATGGTCGGGCGCGAAGAAGACATGGAGGATGTAGCATACAACTGTGCACTAAATTTTGCCGACGACGGCATAGTCTACGCTGAAACGATATTAAATCCCACGCATTGGCCGCAATTTTCGATACCTACCATAATATCAGCCGTGTCACGAGGGTTTGAGCGCGGTAAAAACGACAGTGGCGTGGATTGTAGGCTTCTACTGTCGCTCGACCGCGGACAAAGCGAACACGAAGCCATGAGGTTGGTGCAGGAGATGAAAAAGCACCGCACGGATGAGCTCGTTGGGCTATCAATCGATGGAAACGAGCGCGTGAGCGGTTCGAACAATGAACGTTTCGCCCCTGCCTTTGCGGCCGCACACGAGGCCGGTTTCGGCTGCACTGCCCATGCCGGAGAAAGTAGTGGGGCAGAGGGTGTTATAGAAGCATTGGACATACTTCACGTCGACCGCATAGATCATGGGGTTCGAAGCGTGGAGGATGCTACGCTCTTAGCACGCTTAACTCGTGAAAAAACCGTCCTAAATGTATGCGTGAGCTCCAATCTTGCTTTAATGTATAATGATGAGAGCGATCACCCTCTGCCAATTTTGCACCAAGAAGGTGTACCCATAACGCTCAACAGAGATGACCCTACATTTTTGGGCGGACTTACTTTGACGGAGGAAATCATTCGTTCTGCAAAGCTGGGAGGCCTTACAATTAAGGATCTATATGCTATGCAACAAACTGCAATAGATGCGGCGTTTTGTGATTGCGAAACGAAGGAGACTTTGCATCGCATGCTAAAAGGGTGGAGGGATACATGTGGGTTATTTTAATCCCATTCGAGCATTGACCGCGCTGCCGTAATAAAGCAAATCACATAAAGCGAAGCCCTTGCTGCAATGCGCAACAAGGGCTTAATTTGAAATTCTAAAGCGGTGATACGATTTATAAGAATCTTTTACTCACGCCTTATCTAACGGTTTTAATGTGAAATCGGAAACCAATGAGGTCATGTTGCTTGCATACGCATTGAGCTTCTCACTAATTCGAGTGCTCTCAAGGCTGTTATCTTTATTTGCTTGAACAACTTGAGAAATTTGATCAACTTCGCTATGTATTGAATCAATAGATAGTATTTGCTTGGAAGCTGACGCATCTATGCTTTGAATTGAGTGTGAGATGCCGGTCGTACTGCTCATAACATCTGAAAGTGCTTGCGCAACTCTTTGGGCGATTTCCTCTCCGTGCTTAACCGCATCCGCTGAATTATCAATAAGTGATGCGGTTTGTTTTGCTGCTTCGCTACTTTTATGTGCCAGATTTCTAACTTCATCCGCAACAACAGCAAAGCCCTTTCCTGCCGAACCTGCACGGGCTGCCTCGACAGCTGCATTTAGAGCAAGTATATTTGTTTGGAAGGCAATGTCATCTATGGTTATAATAATTCTTTGAATCTCATTTGAAAACTTAGAAATTTGACTCATCGCATCAATCATTTTGTCAACACGGTCATTGATTGTATCAATATCCATGGTCATTTTGTCTGCCATATTTACTGATTCTTGTGCTTGATGAGCACTTTCTTTAATTTCTGCGGTTATATTCTTTAGTAGGCTTGAAAGTTCATTTATTGAAGTTGCTTGCTGGTTAACACCATGCTCTAAAGTCAGTGCATTGGAACTGATGTTATTGGATTCATAAAGCACTAAATCTGCAGCACCGGTAATATCCTGCAATACATTGTTGTTGGAGGTTACCATTGAATGCAAGCTTATCGACAAGGTGTCTCGATTGGATTTAATAGGCACATCAACCCTATAATTCTTCTGCGCCAGAGAGTTGGTGATAGTTGAATATATCACCAGCATCTCGGTAAGTTTTTTCATCTCTTTAGCTATATCGCCTACTTCATCGGCAGTCAAAAGACTATCCGCTACTTCAATTGATGTATCACCGGTGCTTACAATGTTAAATACAGTTTCTTTGAGTGAGCTTAGCTGACTATTCATTGCCTTTTCAAAAGTTTTTATTAATACGATTAATACAACTATAACAAATGCTGCAATAGCTCCACCAAGTATGGACACAAATTGAACTGTGTTTGTGTTTTGAGTAGCTACACTATTCATCATCGCTTCCTCTTCTGCAAGGAAAGTAGCTATGTCACCAAAAAACTCATTTGCAACAGGTGTTACGCTCCTAAGTGCTGCTAGAGCTTCCGCATCTTGTCCGCCTTCATTTTTCAAATCAGCAGATAATATCATACTATCCTTATACTGATTTTTGCTCTCAATGATGGACGAAAAAGTAGTCGCTCTTTCTCCGTCTAATTTCTTCAAGAAATCCGCCATTTGTTGATCGAGAGTATTGAAATAACCAATATATCTGTCGTAAATTTCCATCCTCGCTTCCTCATCTTCTTGTAGGAGGATATCTCGTCCACTTACACGGCAAAGATACATTGTTTCGATTATATTATTTAAGTCCTCGGTATTTTGTACATTTTCAGTTAAAAGTCTTTTGGATAGCGAGTTAACTGTCTGTAGCGATACAGTAGAAACAACTGCAATAACTATTATTAACACAATTGTTATAATCTGTGTGGGTATTAGTTTTCTACTCATGGATACATTTTGTAGCCAATGCTGATATCTCTTCATTTGTACTCTCCTTTTATTCTTCTTTAGGTTAAAATAGCAACACAACTTTTTTCTATTATATCATTTTGGGTGATAAAAAGCAATGTGATAGAGTATTAACTGCTATTTTTTTTGCGATATTTTGTGCGGTTTTTCCGCTATCGAATGTTCAAATCTATGAGCGATCCGGTACAATAAAAGATATAGTGAGATTTAACAAAAATATGGCACAATAATAAGATGACTTCGGGTGCGTATCCTCTGAACATAAAGCGCACAACATAAGCCCCATGAGCAAGATTTGCTCATGGGGCCGGTAATTTAAAATAAACAACCTAGATGGTGTTGACTTGAGTTGAATCGAATAATCACTGATGCGCTCCGAACGCAGCCAAACAACGATCGGTCGGGGCGATGCTACCGGCCTCAACGACGGCTGTGTCACCAAGGAAATCCTCGCGCATCTTTCCCTGCTCGACCGTACGTGTAAAGATTGAGTGCGCTTCGGCTTCATAGTATTCCTTATACTCGTAATTCTTTAGCGGTATTTCAAAATCAATGGTTATGAAACCGTCTTTTTCGAGCTTTTTGAGCGTTGCTCCTACCTCGCGAATTTTCTCAATCGAGTCCCCCAGAGTTTGAAGGAAAACGGGCGTTAGCATGATGCTCTCAAAATCAGGTTCACGGCTACTCTTAAGCACATACTGTGCAACAGGAAAATAGCGGTGATGTATTAAGTTCTCAAGGAAAATAGTTTCCGCTTCGCTCAAGGTCTCTATTGACGGTAGTTTCTTATGTTTGCCACAGCATCCTCCACCGTGACCATGTTCATGATTGTGGGAATGTTCATGATTTGCGCAGCATCCGCCGTGTGCGTGTTCCCCCGAAGCTTCTCCCCTTTGTTCCGAATGATTAGCGCAACATCCATTTTGCGGTGTGGGCATTTGTATTATATTGTCAGCCATCTGTAATATTTCCTCCTTATTATCGTCTTTTGCCGGAAAAAATATACATGAATATTGCTACGATTTAGCGAATCCCCTGTCTAATCGTTCCCGGCCTCGAATGTTCTTGCATCATTATAACACGATATCCCTTCGATTGGAACTTCAAAACAACATTTGATTTTTATTCAGGCACCAAGTGCAGGCATATTCGCCGTCACAATCATAAAGATACCGAGCAATGTAAGCACTATTCCTGTTGTGCGATTAAGCACCTTGGGTTTTGATTTGTTCGCAAAGCGAGCGCCGAAGAGGGCAAACACCAGCGTTGATATCACACAAGCCGAGAAAACAATCGGATCGGGGATTGCTCCTTGCAAGGTGAAATGTGATACTGCCCCGAACAGTGCTGTAAAAGTCATTATAAACACACTCGTACCAACAGCGGTTTTAAGCTCATATCCGAGAACCGTAGTAAGCAAAAGTAACATCATAATTCCCCCACCCGCGCCGATAAATCCGCATATAAACCCGATAATCGCACCGCATAATATGGGCATAATAATTCTCAATGCACCCTTAAACTCGCGAGAAACATGTGGTTTCTCCGCTTTGAATGACTTAGATAGAAAATTTATACCCATTATCAGCGAACTGTACACGCTTATGTTTCCCATCGTTGTTGTTGGTACTTGGTGCGCGGTTAAGGCTCCAATTAGCGTAAAAACAAGAACACTTACGAATAGGGGCATGCTTCCTTTAATATTGATGTTTTTATTCTTACCATATGTGTATGCTGAAATAGCACTTGCGAGCACGTCGGACGCGAGCGCGATACCGATAGCTTCAAACGGATTAACCCCCAAAAATGTGATAAGCATCGGCGTGATTACTACCGCCGCACTCATTCCTGCAAAGCCCGTACCCAGCCCCGCTCCCATTCCTGCTATTATACAAACCAAAATCGTTTCCATTGCTACGCTCCTATTTGCTTTCTAAATTTTTTTTAATTTTGTCGATTACGCTGTGAAAAAGCTCAATTTCTTCTCCGGGTATATCCTTAAAGGCAGCTTCTTTGAACTTTTCTATGCACTCATTATACTCCTCAACTACCGCCTTGCTTTTTTCTAACGGAATTAAATTATGCACCTTCTTATTTGCCGGCAAAGATTTTTTTTCAATATAACCATCGTTCACCAGGTTCGCTACCGCAGTCGATATGTGACTTTTAGCATAATCCTTTGACCTAAATATTTCCGTAAAAGTATTTCTGTCCGGACACTCATACAAATATCCCAGTATTTCGAGCTCAAGCATGTTTAATCCGGATTTATCCATTAGGCTAAATAAAAAAACTCGCCTTTTCATTGCGATAAAATGCGAAACTTCCTTAATATTCAGCATATACCATCCCTCCCTTTGTTCTCAATAGAACCATAATAGTTCATTGCAGAACAAAAAGCAAGCACATTATATTGGATTAAATGTGTCAATTCCTGTGCAAAAAATGAATGAGTCTATTCATTTGTTCATATGACGTGTGCACTATCTTAAACGTCAAATCAATATACAATTGGTTTTTGCAAAATTTGTTCTTTACAAATGCATGTTAATCGACTATAATTATTATTGCGTTCGAGAAAACGAATTGCGTTTTGGGGCATTAGCTCAGCTGGTAGAGTGCCACACTGGCAGTGTGGATGTCAGCGGTTCGAGTCCGCTATGCTCCACCATAACAAAAAGATATCCTTTATGGGTATCTTTTTTGTTATGTTTAGATAAGCGGACTCGGGTCTAGCCGAAAGGCCTGTTTGCTGTGCTGTGACTGTAGGCGGAGGAGTTAATCTTTCACGCTATCTTCATGCATGAGAATTGGCTTTGTCAACACTTTTTCGTACAGTTTTTTGTCGAACAGAAAGAAGATAG
>CAYJPI010000089.1:0-8239 GCA_964372005.1 uncultured Oscillospiraceae bacterium
TTGCCATTCGAATTGCTCCGTATCGAGAATGCATGAAAGCGCATTATTCCAAATATATCCACCGCGTGTGCTGATAATGAATGGACGACGCTCCTCGGGGAACGCATTCTTCAAAAGTGTGCGAACACGATAGATGATGTTTTTGAGTGCATTTGTCGGCTCGGCAATATTGCTATCAGGCCAAAGCACTTCAACGAGTGTGCTTTGTGTTGCAACTTCCATCCTATGAGTCAATAAATAAGCAAGGCAATTCCATACCTGGTGCATGCGATTTTGGTCGCCACAAAGCTCCCGCTTTCCGCAATTGATTGAGAATTCGCCGAATAATTTTACGCTGTATTCCGAAGACCGCACAATCATTTCCCCCTGTGTGAATTTTGCAAATATTGTATACTCAACATTGTAGCACAGCAGGGGGATTTTGACAATGTTTCTGTGATGTTTTTTTACAAGTATTTATATATATTCTTTTCTTTTGTTGAATATAATTTAAAAATTTATTCTTATTATGGTTTTTTATGCATAACACGTACCCAAAACCCACCATCTCGGGATTTAATATATCGATTAAAACCTTGCAAATTACGCGGTGGTATGGGGCGATATTCGCCCGGCACGGCAGTGATCAAGAAAGTTTCGTTATTTCTATACATAATCCCTTCCAAATACCAGCCCTGCCCCTGTCCTCTTGTGACCTTTTTCCACTGTGTATGCGGAAAGGTATTGGGAAAGGGGTTGGATGCATGCTCACTTTTGGCCCTTGAATCACTCGGTGGTGCGGAAGAATCCGGTTCGGGGGTTTTCATGGCGAGGATAGCATCCGCTTCATCGCCCCAGCTTGATGCGTGGGAAGCAAGAGGGGATACTTTGTTTTGCGGCGCAACGATAGTATCGTTTCGCTCCGGGAAAAGATCCTTTGCCCTTTCCAGTATGCCTGTAAGGGCTTCGCTGTTTTTTGCCTCTATATTTGTTTGCCTGCTCGGATAAGACTCGGGCAATTGTATGGGTTCGGGTTCCTTTGCGATGCTTTTTGGTTTTTCATCGATAGGAGGGGAAGGCTGCATTGATTGCGCGGTTTGAGCGAGGGGCTCCGGAGTAACTTGCTGAGCTCGCTCGGTTTCTTCTGCGATTTCATTCGGTGATTGAAGTGATAAGTTATTGACATTGTCTATAGCTTCAGGTGTGGGATGCTGCTTGATGGAAAGGTTCTTTTTTGTATTTGAGAGCATTCCTCGCATCCGTATGTGCATCTTTTCGCGCTCTAAGTCCACGCGCGCACCGCTAACCTTGCCCGCCGCGATGCATTGGCCGTCCACCGTAATAATTACGCCGACGATCGGAAGACTCACCTTCTCGTTCGGTGCTATGGGGCCTGACTGCGTTATGAACCATATATCGATTTCGCGCGAGGACGGAGGTGATTTCCATGAAATACGATGCTTGAAAACACCATTTTCATCCCAAGCTTTTACAACCCCGATTGCCTTTGCGGAGTTTGAAAAAATCGGTATCGTGTAATTTTGCATAACATCCTCCCTTATTACCTTGTTTATATGTAGATAGTGTATGCATGTGCATGGCTTGTGTATCACTCGATCGATGTGGTATAATTGAAAAATCTATTGAAGATTGGATTGAGACGAGAAATAGAGGGAGGAATTGTTTTGCGCTGTGGTTTTTCCGACGAGGCGATGCCCTATGCAATTACGCCCGTCGATAATATTTTTTTACACGAATACATGCCCCGTGCAGATGGGTTTTTCGTACAGGTGTACCTGTGCGGTTTGATGCTTTGCCATTATCCGAACAGGGGCGATGATAGTATTGGGGACATTCTGGGGCGAAAAGAGAGTGATGTGCTTGAGGCCTTCGTGTACTGGCAAGGTGAAGGATTAGTGCGAATACTGTCGGACGAACCATTGGAGGTTGAATATCTATCGCTGCGCCCGTCCGGATACGGCAAGGGTTTGAGGGTACCGGGGCAACGTTACGGTTTTGTTGAGCAAGTGCAAAACTTACTTGCACCGAGATCGCTTGGGAACGTGGACCTTCGCCATCTTTTCGATTTTGTGGAGGTGTTTTCATTATCGGAAGATGCGGTGGTGGAGCTCGTTAAGCATTGCATCGAGATTAAAGGAAAGCGCGTTGGAGTGAAGTATATGAGTACCGTCGCTCGCGCATGGGCCGATGCCGATGTGCATACGCTTGAAGACGCGCGAGAGCATATCCGTATCTACCGCGATAAAACGAGCGGCGCGGCCTCGGTAGTTAAGAGAATGGGGATGCACAGAAGTCCCACCGAGGATGAATTGGCACTATATGCCGTGTGGACGGAGGAACTGGCTTTTTCACCTGAAGCGATACTCAGTGCGTGTACGGCACTTACAAATGCTTGTACGCCAAGTTTCCGATATTTAAACGGGATACTAATTAGGATGCATAAAGAAGGCACAAAGCTCGAGGAAGAGATAGCTCGTGTGCTTAAAGAGGACGATGATAGGCTATCTTTTGCGCGTGAGGTGTTTACCTACGCAGGAATAGCAAAGAGCCCGGATTTAACCGCGCGTGCCATGTTCTCGCAATTCGTGGGCGAGTGGGGGATGGAAAAGGATTTGATATTTTATGTTGCCAAGATGTCGGCAGGTAAAAACAATCCGCTTTCATATCTAAAAAAAGTGGTAAATAACCTGCAAGATAAGGGGATAAAGACGGTTGCCGAGGCGGAAAAGGAAACAGAAAATCGCCCTCGTGCAAAGAGCAAAACAAAGAAAACCGCCGCGCTTGGGTACGCGCAACACACATATTCAGATGATGAGCTGAGCCACTTGTTTGTAGACTTGGACACCGACAAAAAAGATGAGGGAGGGGAGACGACATGAGCGATATTTTGGTGGACTATGCAAAAACACGCCGCGAAAAAGCGCATGACCTCACCTTGCGCGAAAGGAAAGCATACGCGCTCTGCCCTCGCCTTGAGGATATCGAAAGGGAACTCAGGGAAGCGAGTGCAAATATGATATTCGCCGTTGCAAGGCGTGAAAACCCAAAGGCGGCATGCGACGAAGCTGAGCAAAAGCGGGAGATGCTCCTGTCCGAGAGAAAACATCTGCTCGAAGAGCAAGGACTTCCCGAAGATTATTTAGAGCTTGGATATGCTTGTGATGCGTGTAAGGATACGGGCTTCGTGCAAAAAAATGGGGCGAAGAGCCCGTGCACCTGCCTTGTGCGAAAAAGGCTTATGATGGCGAGGGCTACATCCGGCGTGCAGGAAGATGAGCGCTTTGAAAATAGCGATTCATCCGTGTTTCGTGATGAAAAACAGCTCGCGCAGATGCACAAAGCGCAGGAAATATGCATGAAATACGCCCAAGAATGCCCTAACCCAGCTCACTTGAACCTCGTTTTGATGGGTGCGCCCGGCCTTGGTAAAACATATCTTGTGAACTGTATAGCCAATCGCGTGCTCGAGCTTGGAGAGTGCTTGTCGGTAAAAAAAGTAACGGCTTACAATCTTGTACAGGGCATACTGACATCGATAAAAGGCGGAGATACCGATGTAGCCGCACCGTACGTGAATGCTGAACTCCTTCTCATAGATGATTTAGGAACGGAACCTATGATGAACAACATAACAATCGAATATCTATTTTCCATCTTAAATGAACGGCAGAGCGCAAAAAAGGCAACCGTAATCGCCACGAATTTAACACTGGGCGACATCCAAGAGCGGTACGGCGAGAGATTTTTCAGCAGAATGATAGACTCTAAGAGTGCGGCGGTGATAAGGCTTGCGGGGAGCAACTTGAGGCTTAGAAGATGAAAGAATTGATCCTGCAAGCACCCGCCAAATTGAATTTAACGCTCGAGATACTACATAAACGCGATGATGGGTATCATGAGCTCAAATCACTTATGACAACCGTTGGCATCTTCGATACTATTCGGATGCGCAGGGCTGATGTGCCTTGTGTAAATTTTTCGTGTGACGGAATTGATACACAAAACAATACCGTTATGCGTGCGATACAGCTTTATGCGAAGGCCGCAAATATTCGTGAATATGCGGATGTTTATGTGGAGAAAAGAATCCCGTCGGAAGCAGGGATGGGGGGCGGTAGCGCGGATGCGGCGGCTGTGCTTTGGGGGCTTCAATCGTTTTACGGCGCACTCGATGAAGAAACTTTATACGATGTCGGAAGGCGTGTTGGCGCGGATGTTCCTTTTTGCATGAAAGGTGGCGTGGCGCTATGTGAAGGCATAGGCGAAAAGCTAACGAGCGTAGCCGCGATGCCAATGTGGTTTGTTGTGTTAAAGGGCGAAAAGGGAGTATCAACAAAGGAACTGTTTTCGCGTATTCGGTCGGTCGATAATGGCGAAATGACGGACAAAGCGATACTATCGCTCCAAACACAAAATGCAAATATAAATTTGGCGAAAGCACTTTATAATGGCATGATGCCGCCGGCGATGGAAATACTGCCCGAAATACAAAGCAATGTTAAGGTTCTTTACGAACAAGGTGCTATAGGTGCATCGATGACGGGATCGGGCTCGGCTGTATTTGGCATGTTTGTATGCGAAAGTGATGCACGTGCGGCTCATGATAAGCTTAAAAAAACAGCGGTGTTCTGTGAAACTTGCAAGGGTCCTGTGTGATCCAAATTAAAAATAATCATCTTTTTCTTCTTAATTATATAAGCAAACTATATGCAAAACTGAAATAGTATGATATAATGTACCGGAGTAGTAAACTGCCGGTTTTGTTTCCGTTTCGCATTTTTGTGGATATTTTAACACGGCAAATGTGGGAGGTTAACGCAACATGCATGTTTCAAGTATCGCGCTTACAAACTTTAGAAGCTATGCATCGTTGTCGTTAAAACCGGAAAACGGACTGCATGTTTTAACGGGCGAAAATGCGGCAGGCAAAACGAATGTGCTTGAGAGCATATTTTTTTGTGCCGTAGGAAGAAGTCACCGCACCAAGCATGACCGTGAGCTCATCAAGATGGGAACGGATGGCGGACGCATCGCATTGAAGCTTGAGAAAATCACGGGTGAACATGGTATAGACTGTAAGCTTCGCCGCGAAGAGCGGAAACAACTCCTCATCGATGGATCGCCGCTCACACGTTCGGGCGAACTTTTGGGATGTTTGCGCGTTGTTATGTTTTCTCCAGAGGACTTAAAGCTTGTTAAACAAGGCCCTGCGGAGAGAAGGCGATTTATGGACATGGAGATTAGCCAATCGGACAAGGAGTACTACTACTGCCTGCAACGCTATAATGCCGCGCTCAGGCAAAGAAACGCATTGTTGAAACTTGAAAAGGATGAAACATTGCTTTTATCCCTCACGGAAGGGCTTGCGACATTGGGCGCTCACATTATCATCAAAAGGGCAAGCTTCCTTGAAAAAATCGCTGCTTATGCAAAGGATGCGCAAAGGGAACTTTCCGGAGGCAAAGAAGAACTTTCGCTTCGGTATCTTCCGGCGGTTTCTTACGAAAAAGGGGATATAACCGCCGAGCTTACAGCGCTTATGATGGGAAGTGTGGAGCGCGATTGTATGCGAAATGGGGGGAGCACATCCGTAGGCCCTCATCGCGATGACTTTTCGCTCACCGTAAATGGGATCGATGCGCGCGTGTTTGCATCGCAAGGCCAGCAAAGAACGGCCGCACTAGCTTTGAAACTCGCGCAAAGGGAGCATTTTTTGAAAATACATGATGAGGCTCCCGTATTACTTTTGGATGATGTCCTCTCCGAGCTCGACGAAGGCCGCCAAAGCTATCTCGCCGATGCGATGAAGGGGCTACAAACCTTCCTTACATGCACACATCTTTCAGGCATTGCCGCCAGTGCGATAGCCAAGAGGAGCGACATGCATGTATATACCGTGAAGGATGCAAATTGTGTACATGAGGGATAAGATGGGTATACTTCAATGACCGGAAAACCGTTTTATGCCTTTGTATATGGCAGTGCCGCAAAATATGAGAAAAGCGGAGCTGTTATAAGCACATGAGGAGGAAATGATCATGATGCTACATATAGGGTTCGATCGCTTCGTATCGCTTTCAAGCGTTATTGCGGTGATCAGCGAAAAGAGCGTGAAAGCATCGCCCGAAAACATGGCGTTTATCAAAAGGGCAAAAAAGGAAAACCGCTTCACACAAGTGACGGAAGGGGAAGAGAAGGCCTATGTCCTAATAGAGGACGAGGCGGGCGAGCAAAGGATAATAGCTTCGCCGATAAGCCCCACCACGCTTAGAGCAAGGATATAAAAGAAAGGGAAAACACCATATGAGCAATGTTACCGAACAATACAGTGCCGATAATATACAGGTGCTTGAAGGATTGGAGGCTGTGCGCCGTCGCCCGGGAATGTACATCGGTTCGACGGATATACGCGGGCTTCATCACCTCGTAACGGAGGTTGTCGATAATTCCATCGATGAAGCACTTGCAGGATTCTGTACGCATATCGAAATTACAATACACAAGGATAATTCCATTTCCGTACAAGATGACGGGCGTGGCATCCCTGTCGGCCATCACGAACAAACGGGAAAGAATGCACTCGAAGTTGCGCTCACAATGCTACATGCCGGCGGTAAGTTCGGCGGTGGAGGATACAAGGTGTCGGGCGGTTTGCACGGCGTGGGTCTTTCTTGTGTTAACGCACTTTCCAAGGAACTCAAGGTTACGGTAAAGCGCGAAAACAGCGTGTTCGAGCAGACATATCAAAGGGGCATCCCCGATGGTGATGTAGTTCGAACGGGCGAGTCTACCCCCGAACAAAGCGGAACGCTCGTATGGTTTCTCCCCGACGACGAAATCTTCGATGCGGTGGACTTCCACTTTGACACGCTTGCAACCCGCCTTCGCGAGCTTGCATTCCTCAATCGCGGTATAACCATTACCATCGAGGATATGCGCCCAGAAAATCCACTTTTGAAAAGTTTTTACTACGAAGGCGGCATAGTCAGCTTCGTGCAGTATCTCGATAAAAACAAGGATGTTTTGCATGAAGAGCCGATGTATTTCGCCGCTACGCGCGATGAAGAGGGCGCAGAGACCGCCAGCGTCGAAGTTGCGATGCAGTATCATGACGGATACAACGAAAATGTATTCACCTTCGCTAATAACATAAACACCATGGAGGGTGGCAGCCATTTAACCGGATTTAGAGCCGCGCTCACACGCGTAGTTAATGACTATGCAAAGAAAACTAACGCTTTGAAGCCTGCAGATCCCGCACTTTCGGGTGAAGATATCCGCGAAGGACTTACGGCCATATTAATCGTTAAGCTTATGGAGCAACAGTTTTAGGGGCAAACGAAAACCAAGCTCGGAAATGCGGACATTCGTCCGCTCGTCGAAGGTGCCGTTGCGGATGGATTATCCGCATACATGGAAGAAAACCCTTCCATCGCGAAGATCGTGGTTGAAAAGTGCATCACAGCATCGCGTGCACGAGATGCCGCGCGCCGCGCACGCGAGCTGACAAGAAGAAAAACTGCCCTCGATTCGACGAGCTTACCCGGTAAGCTTGCTGATTGCCAAGAAACAGATCCGGCACTTTGCGAGCTGTTCATAGTTGAGGGTAACTCCGCA
Source organism: uncultured Oscillospiraceae bacterium (assembly GCA_964372005.1). GTDB lineage: Bacteria > Bacillota > Clostridia > Christensenellales > CAG-138 > CAYPKG01. The sequence goes on from CAYJPI010000089.1 coordinate 7,618, forward strand.
GGAGGAAGTGCAAAGCAGGGAAGAAACCCGAAGTATCAGGCGATATTGCCCCTTCGCGGCAAGATACTCAATGTTGAAAAGACGCGCCTTGATAAGATACTAGCAAACGCTGAAATCAAGGCGATGATAACCGCCTTTGGCGCAGGACTCGATTCGGACTTCGATGAAACGAAGCTTCGCTATCATAAAATCGTTTGCATGACCGATGCGGACGTTGACGGTAGCCATATTAGGACGCTTCTTCTAACGTTCTTCTATCGCTACATGCGCCCGCTCATCGAGCATGGATATGTGTATGTTGCACAGCCGCCGCTCTACAAGATAAGCCGTGGAAAGAACATCGAGCGCTATGCCTACGATGATGATGAGCTCGAAGCAGTGCTAAACGAGATCGGACGCGAGCCAAAGCCCACCATTCAACGTTACAAAGGCCTTGGCGAGATGAATCCCGAGCAGCTTTGGGATACAACGATGGATCCGGAGCAACGCATTATGCTACAAGTTAAGCTTGAGGATGCTATGCGCGCGGATGAAATCTTCACAATACTTATGGGTGATAAGGTTGAGCCGCGCCGCGAGTTTATCGAGAACAACTCGAAGCTCGTTGCAAACCTCGACATAT
>CAYJPI010000090.1:0-8211 GCA_964372005.1 uncultured Oscillospiraceae bacterium
CATAATCATAGCTTATGTTTTCTACTTCTATCATCCTTCTCTTATTCCCTCATTACAAATGCGGCTGATCCTACTATAATTTTGGTTTATTAGATGGTGTCTACGCAAGTTGAGCCGAGCGGATTTTAAGATGTTTTTTCACCAAGCAAGGCGGAAAAATGACGCACTCCCGGAGGGAATGCTAATTTTGACAACAAAGCTTGGCGGAAAAACAGCCAAAATGCGCCGTGTGAATACTTGTGTAGACACCATCTATCCATAACCGGCTCAAATATCCCAATACCGCTTCGCTATTATACCGTGATAAATGCATGTTTGGCAAGTGGTTTGGTGCTTGCTCAACCATTGAACATAAAATCGTTATACTTTTGTAAACATATGCTTGATTTTTAGCAAAAGTTGCGGTAAAATATATGCATGGCAATAAGTGGGGAGTCATATATTGGAATCACCGGTTGCACAATAAGTAAAATTTTAAGGAGACATACAATGAAGAAGATCATTACACTTTCCCTTGCGCTCGCGATGGCACTTAGCCTTTGCGTACCCGCACTCGCTACCGAAGAAGTAGCTGCAGTAGAATTGACTGAAGCTGAAGTAGTAGAGGCACTTGCAGAAGCTATCGTAGAAGCGGTTGCCGCTGAAGAAGAGCTCATCGCAGGCGTACCCTTGACCCTTCTTGACGCTGACTTCGCTTGGATGAACGGCATGATCTACAGCGACAACCTCCCCATGGAGTACCCCGCTATGATCACCGTTGATGGCATCGATACTTACCTCCCCTGGATCTGGGTTGAGGATGAGATGGGCAACCTCGAAGTTGAGTACATCCTCACCACAGGCGTTCTTGCTGCTGCACAGAGAGCTAACCTCTTCGTAGGCGCCGGCATGCCCGTATCCTGCATGGAAATCGACTATGCTGATCAGCACTTCGCTTACCAGCTCCTCGGCGATGTATGGTACTGCGATGATGTTGAAGGCGGCTACTCCGAAGCTTCCGTAGGTCAATACAATGTTGGCGGCAACATCTTCGTCTATCCTTCCGGCCACGGCTTCGAGCTTATGACCGTTGGCACCATGTTCTACCTCAATGTTGATGGTATGGATTACATGATCGAGATCGTTGATCAGTACTCCACCGTTTCCGCTCATACCAGTTTCTGAGAATAATCAATAAATAGGGTTCTGCTCTCCCCATAAGTAGCCCATAGCATGCACCGCCGCGATACAGCTTGTATTGCGGCGGTTTGTTATTGAATGCACAGAATCGTGTTTTTTAGATAAAGTATTGTATACTCGCAGAAAAATCGGTATAATAGGTTAGAAACATATAAAATAAGGAGAAATGTTCATGTTGAAATTTGATAAAGTACGCGCAGTAGACCCCGCAATCGCCGATGCAATGGACAAGGAACTAAGCCGCCAGCAGAGCCACATAGAGCTTATCGCATCCGAAAACTTCGTGTCCGAAGCTGTTATGCAGGCTATGGGAAGCCACCTTACCAATAAGTACGCCGAAGGATATTCCGGCAAGCGTTACTATGGCGGATGCGCATGTGTTGACATCGCTGAAGATTTGGCTATTGAACGTGCGAAGGCGATTTTCGGTGCAGAGCATGCCAATGTACAGCCCCATAGCGGTGCGCAGGCGAACCTCGCTGTGTACTTCGGCCTACTTGAGCATGGCGATACCATCCTCGGCATGAATCTTTCCCATGGCGGCCATTTAACCCATGGTAGCCCTGTAAACATGAGTGGCAAATACTTCAACTTCGTACCCTATGGCGTAGATCTCAAAACCGAAATGATCGATTATGACGAAGTTGAAAAGCTCGCTAAAGAGCATAAGCCCAAGATGATCGTAGCAGGTGCAAGCGCATATCCGCGCAGTATCGACTTTGAGCGCATGGCCGCTATCGCAAAGGCGGTTGACGCATACTTCATGGTGGATATGGCACATATCGCAGGCCTCGTTGCGGCGAATGTACATGCAAGCCCCTTCCCCCACGCCGATGTTGTAACCACAACTACGCACAAAACACTGCGCGGCCCTCGCGGCGGTATGATACTTTGCAAGGAAGCTTTGGCCAAGCAAATCGATAAGGCAATCTTCCCCGGCACTCAGGGCGGCCCGCTCATGCACATCATCGCGGCAAAGGCAGTAAGCTTCCACGAAGTTATGCAGCCCGAGTTCGCCTTGTATCAACAACAAATCGTGAAGAATGCGGCGGTTCTTTCCAAAGCTTTGATGGACAATGGCATTCGCCTCGTTTCGGGCGGCACGGATAACCACCTCATGCTCATCGACCTCACGGAGTCCGGCCGCACAGGCAAGGAAGTTGAAGCACTTCTCGATAGGGCGCACATAACGGTGAATAAAAACACCATCCCGAACGAAACGAGAAGCCCGTTCGTAACCAGCGGTATCCGCGTAGGAACCCCTGCAATCACCGCACGCGGTATGAAGGAAGAGGACATGGCCGAGATTGCTTCATGCATAGCTGCCATCATCAAGGATGGCGAAGATGCCATCGCTCCTGTTAGCGAGCGCGTAGCAAAACTTTGCGAAAAATATCCTCTTTACGCATAATTTAGGAGTAATGGTTTGAACATCGAATCTTATGGGCGTTTTGCCGATGTGTATGATCTTCTCATGCGCGACGTTGACTACAAAGCATGGGCAATCTATATTGAGGGCATCCTTAAAAGTGAAGGCCTCACAAGCGGAAGCATTATCGATTGTGGATGTGGTACAGGTACCTTGAGCTTGCTTTTGCAAGCCCAAGGTTACCGGGTTACCGGCCTCGATGCATCTTCGGATATGCTCGAAATTGCACAACAAAAAGCGCGAAGTTCGGGATTGACTATCCCCTTCGTTCAACAGGATATGCGAGGTATACGCATGCATAAGGCGGTGGATGCGATAGTTTCCACATGCGATGGCGTGAATTATCTTACCGATATCGAAGATGTCAGCCGCTTTTTCTCATCCGCTTATCGCTCGCTACGTGGAGGCGGATTATTGCTTTTCGATATAAGTAGCTATTACAAATTATCCACCATACTTGGGAATAATACCGAAGTATGCGATGATGACGAATGCGCCTTCATATGGCAAAATTCGTTCGATGAAGATTTAAAGATGCTTGAAATGCGCATCGATTTTTTTGAAAAACAAAAAAACGGCCTATATGAGCGTTTTTTCGAGGAACATATACAACGCGCCCATACCGAAGAGGAGCTTCGAACTGCACTTATTGGTGCAGGCTTCTCATCGATTAAAGCGTATAACTGTTTTACATTTGATTCACCGAATTCGGATGCTTCACGCATTCAATTCGTGGCGATAAAGGAGCAATGAACACATGCAAGACCAAATAATTATCGGACTACTCGGCGGAGGCACTATTCGTTTTTCCGCCATCAATGGCACAAAAATGGTAGCGGATGCGCAAAAAACGCATTCTCTTTCGCGCGTATGTACTGCCGCGCTCGGCCGTCAACTGCAAATCACCTCGCTTATGAGCGCCGCTATGAAGGGCGAGGACGACCGTATCACCACCATCATTAAAGGTGGCGGACCTGCCGGAAGCATCGTTTGTTCGGGGCGTTACGGCGCATCGGTGAAGGGCTATATCCAGTATGGCGAAACCGAACTTCCCCCGAATCAATTGGGCAAGCTCGATGTTAGCGGCGCTGTCGGTAATGACGGGAAGCTCACCATAATACGCGATTTAGGCATGAAAGAACCTTACACAGGCGAATGCGCGCTCGTGTCCGGCGAGATAGCCGAGGATTTCGCGCAATATTATATGCAAAGCGAGCAACAACCGAGCATTGTGTATGCAGGTGTGCGCGTTTCTACAGCCACCGGCGAGGTTAAGGCGGCATCGGCTTTATTGGTTCAACCTTTGCCGGATTGCCCGGAGATCGACATAGATCTTTTGGAAGAGCTTGGCCCATTAATTCCTTCTCTCACAGTCAAACTTGAGGAGGGTATGACACTTGAGGATGCAATCACGAGCATATTCAGCAAGCATTTTCATATCGACGTGCTTGAGTCCGCACACCCCGAATATCTATGCGATTGTAGCCGCGAGCGTACCGAGCAAGCACTTATTGCACTCGGCGAATCCGAAATCAAAGACATGATAGCAAAGGACGGGGGAGCGGAATTATCCTGCCATTTTTGCAATACACAATACGCTTTCGATTCCGCACAGCTTGCGCAGTTATTGGAGGAAGCAAAGAACTGAATCATGGAAAATGGCTTGAATACAAAAAAGAATATCATCCCGTTCAAGCAAGGCGGCGAATTCTACCTTCGCCGCGGCAGTAAGCGTTTGCAAAAAAACGATCTATGGGAAGCGGTTTCGAATTACCACATGGCTCACACTTGTGATCCGAATAATGTGGATTATCTTTTGGCGCTTGCAGAAGTACTCACGCAGATGCACCGTTATGAGAAAAGCAACGACATACTCTTCGCTTTATTAAGCCGAGATGATACCCCGGCCGAGTGCTACTTTGGCCTTGCGTGCAATTTTATAGGGCTCTTCTGCTTCGACCATGCCCTCGAAACTCTCCATAACTATCTTGAACGCGATCCTAATGGCTTCTACGCACATGATGCACTTGACATGATCGAGGCCATCGAAGAGGAAGATTTTGAAGCTTTTTCGTTGGATCTTCCACCCGATTCGGAACATGAAGCGATGTCCGTATGTGACGAAGCACGCGAAATGATGGAGCGTGGAGATGCTAAAGCATCGGTTGTGCTCATGGAGGAGGCGCAGGAAAAGTATCCAAACAAACCCTATGTTAAAAATTGCCTTGCTATGGCCTATTTTTGTAAGAGACAGTATAAAAAAGCCATTGCAAAGGCGCAGGAAGTGCTAAGCGAGCATCCACACAATATACAAGCGCTTTGTAATGTAGTGATATTTTCGCGCCACAAGGGTAATACGCCGCTTACGAATGACACGCTCGACAAGCTTCGCGCATGTAAGCCCGACGATGGTGACGATTTCAACCGAGTAGGCGTTACTTTCCTCGAAGTTGAAGCTTATGAGGATGCACTTGCCATGTTTAAGCGCTTACTCATCCTATTCCCCTATGATGAAGGCACACTGCATCACATGGGTGTATGTTATTATCAATTGAAGGATTATGAAAAGGCCGCTGATTGTTATGTAAGGCTCTTGAAGATCGACAAGGATGATACCATCGCGCAGTACTATCTATCCTTATGCAAAAAAGCGATAGAAGGTGATATTTCGACTGAAAAGTGGATGAATAACTACCAAGTTCCTTTCTCTGAGGTGCTTCGTCGCATACATTCTTTGAACGATTATGCGAACATGAACATCGAAGAGCTTACATCGCTTTGGGATGAAGACCCCAAGACGCGCGCACTCTTCGAGTGGGGGCTTGCGTTGCCCGAAACCGTTGCCAAGCATGTGCTTTTGACGCTCATCTCGCATATAAGCTCAGACAGTGCCGAGATGGTTTTAAGGCTCTTCCTTTTAAACAGCAACCAGCCGGACATCATGAAGCGTGAAGTTCTATTGATGCTTCGAAGGAGGAATGCAAAACAGCCTTATACTGCACTTCTTGACGGAAGATTTGTGCAGAGCCGCGCGGGAATGCTTTGCGAGCTACCATCGGATGTACCAAAGAGTTATCAGAAGGTTTTGCACACATTGTTGGAGACGATGGGCGATGTTCGCCCGAGCGAATGTGTTGAGCGAGCCGCAAAGTGTTTTGAAGCGTATGTAGTATCGCTTAATCATGATTATCCTAAGCTCACTACAGCACAATGCACGGCACTTGCCGCCGTTATAGACTATCTCTCCAGCCGCGGCAAAAACGGCGAGAACCTTGTTAGCATTGAACAGATTCTCATCGACTACAGCATTACAAAGCTACGTTTCAACAATGCGTTTAATAAATTGCGCGTCGCCATCGAAGGGCTTCATCTAAACGAGAAATAACGTTTTACTGATCCGCCAATTGATTTAGTGAATGATATTGGCGGATCGGTACATATTGAAAGGGAAATATTATGCGTTTTATCGCTACATGCAAATTGGGACTTGAATCCGTCGTTAAAGGCGAACTTATGCGATTGGGAATCGAAATTGAAAGCACGGAGGATGCGCGCGTCATATTCAAGGGCGATTACTCCGACATGGCCATGGCGCTTTACAATCTTCGCGCCGCCGAAAGGCTTTTGCTGGTCGTAGGCTCATTCACCGCAAAGACTTTCGACGAGCTGTTCGAGGGCGTTAAAGCGCTCGATCTAAAAACGTTTCTAAAGAAGGATGCCGTCATCCATGTCAACGGTAAGTCTGCTAAGAGCACGCTCTTTAGCGTGTCCGATTGCCAGAGCATAACCAAAAAGGCCATCGTTGAAAACTTAAAAGCCGCGTATAATACGCATATCATCCCCGAAACCGGCAAAAAGGTGATAGTTGAAGTTGGGCTGTTGCGTGACGAGGTAACGCTCGCACTCGATGCCTGCGGTGCCGGACTATCGCGGCGTGGTTATCGCACGTATAATGTTGCGGCACCCATCAGCGAAACCCTCGGCGCGGCGATGGTGCTCCTTTCCAGGCACAAGCCTGACATGCCCTTCCTCGATCCCATGTGCGGCTCGGGAACTCTCCCCATCGAAGCGGCTATGATCGCGCAAAACCGCGCACCCGGCCTTCTTCGCGAATTTGCGGCCCAGGATTGGCCATTCATCCCTGCCGACATTTGGGCACGCACACACGAAAAGGCGCTCGATGAAGTGCGCGATGTTAAGATAACCATCGAGGGCGCGGATATCGATGCACGTAACATCGACCTATGCAAAAAACATGCCAAAAAGGCAGGTGTTATGCTATCTTGGGCTGTTCGATCAGTCGAAAACACGCCGCCCATGCCGCCGCGAGGGGTGTTGTTATGTAATCCGCCATACGGCGAAAGGTTGATGGACAAGCGTGATGTCGAGCGGCTGTATCTTTCGCTGAAAAAAACCACGGAATCATTGCCTGACTGGGCGGTCGGCGTCATAACATCGATGCGCGATTTCGAGCGTGTGTTCGGCAAGCGTGCAAACAAGCGGCGCAAGCTTTCAAACGGCGGCATGCCTTGCACATTTTATCAGTACTTTGCTCCGCGCACCGAACGCGAGCCTGATATCTACAATGGAAAGGACATTGACCAATGAAGATATGGGGACTGCTTCGCCGTAATCAAAAGATTATTCACGATACCGTCGAGGAGTTTTCGATAGTCGAACGGCCGCGCACCGCCGATGAATGGGCGCCCGTGCTCGATGTGTTGTGCCGCGCGCTCGACCTTAGCAGGCCTGTCGTGCTTGAAAAGCATGTGGGCGAGCTTGCGCGTTTCTCTCGTACCGCATTTCGCGCTGACGATTTTCTTGAAAGCGTTGATTTCGATAGGTTCGAACTTGAGATCTTCCCCGAAGAAAAAAAATCTGCGCCGAACGTATAGACATGGATGCTTCTTCGCATAATAAGGCCATCACAGCGAAGAGGAGTGAAAAAACAGTGGATACCCTATCATTGATATTGATTATCATCGGTGCACTTAACTGGGGGCTCATCGGCCTGTTCCAGTTCGATCTGGTCGCGGCTCTCTTTGGAGGCATGAGCGGCGTCATCTCCCGTGTCGTCTACACGCTTGTTGGTCTTGCGGGGCTTTGGGGCATCAGCCTCTTGTTCCGTCGTGACGGCGTTAAGCACTCCGACAGCGGTACTAACGGCGATACTTAGGGAGGGGACGCTTATGGCGACGCTTAGGGACTCTGTCCCTAAGAACCCTGCAAGGGGATCTTATCCCCTTGACCCCTTTTACCGAACCGTTTCACGGCTCGGGGGGGATAGAGACGCTTAGGGACTCTGTCCCTAAAAACCCTGCAAGGGGATCTTATCCCCTTGACCCCTTTTCTCGAGCCGTTTCACGGCTCGGAGGGCATTTAACTTAAGTTGAGTTGATGATAAAATGACCTCTTCGATATACGAAGAGGTCATTTTATTATTTAGATAGTACGTCAACAAAGACTAAACCATTTTGGAGGCCGCATAGCGGCCGATTAGAGGGTTCAAAGGGACATTCGTCCCTTTGCGGGGTCTTAGGGGCGGCGCCCCTAAACGTACCCCCGTACCCCCGTACCCCCGTCAGTTCGTCTTATTAAGCTTG
>CAYJPI010000091.1:0-7084 GCA_964372005.1 uncultured Oscillospiraceae bacterium
ATCGAGTGTTTCTCGTGTCCGTTTCTCTCGAGCGCTTTGTTAGTATAGCAATGATGCTTGCGAAAGTCAACACTTTTTTGAAAGTTTTTTTGATTTATTTGATTTAATTTTTGGAATGGCGCAATTTTCCCCGTATTTACTGGCTTTTTTCACACCCATGATTTTCAAAAAAGATACTCAAATGTATGCCACAAATGAGTATCTTTTAAAAAATAAATCGGAATTCGTCAAAAATCTTTTTTCGTTTTTGACTTCGACTAGCCCGGCGGCCACTCGAGCGCACGCCCTCCCAGCAAGTGGAAGTGGATGTGTCCTACGGTTTGTCCGCCATCCGCGCCCGTGTTGCACACCAAGCGGTATCCATTGCCAAGCCCGAGTTGATCCGCTATCTTCGCCGCAGTGATAACAGCCTCACCCATCAGCTGCGAATCCGCCTCGCCAAGTTCCTGCATGCTACCTATATGTTTCTTAGGAATAATGAGCACATGCGATGGTGCTTGTGGGCTGATGTCGTGAAACGCAAATAAGCTTTCACTCTCAAACGCTCTGTTTGACGGGATTTCACCCGCCGCAATCTTACAAAAAATACAATTCTCCATATTAACCTCCTCCTTAGTTATGAACATATAAACGCTCGGCAATGGCATTTTCTTGGTCGGCTCTCACGATTTTCACCGCTACAATCTCCCCTTCCGCGATATCGCCACACTCAAATGTTACGGGTATATAGTTCCCCGTATAGCCGCCGGCCACGCCATTTTCCACGCGCTCTACCAGCACATTTTCCACCCTATCGATATTGCGCGAAACAAAATCGGCCGCCAACCTTTCCCCAATAATCGATAGTTCCTTAGCGCGTTTCGTCTTTATATCTTTAGATAGATGGCCTTGCATTTGTGCCGCCTTGGTTCCTTCTCTTATTGAATATGGAAACACATGTATGCGCGAAAAGCCTATTTCTTCAACAAAGGCACAGGTATCGCGATGCTCCTCCTCCGTCTCCGCAACGAAACCCGCTATTACATCCGTGGTGATCGCCGCCTCGGGCATAGCATTCCTAAGGGCTGCAACCGCTTCGCGATAAACGTCTTTAGTGTAGCGGCGGTTCATGCGCTTTAACACCGTGTCACTTCCACTTTGCATCGACAAGTGAAATTGATGTTGTACTTTTTTCTCGGATGCGAGTGCTTTTGCAAATGTTTCATCTATAAGCGCAGGTTCGAGTGAGCCTAATCGTATCCTGTCTATCCCCTGTACCGATGCCACCGCGAGCACAGCATCAATCAAAGTGAACGCGTTATTCTTTTCCTTGCCATAACTCATAAGATGTATGCCCGTCAGCACAATTTCGCGATATCCCGCCCTTGCAAATGCAACTGCACTTTTTTTCACGTCGTCCAAAGGCAATGATCGCACAGGGCCGCGCACATGCGGAATTATACAGTAGCTACAAAAACGGTCGCAACCATCCTGTATTTTAAGCTGCGCCCTCGAGCGTTCCGTCGAGCCGTCCATGGGCAATATTTCAAATGTTTTTTCCTTTGCTATATCGACCACGCGAGTAATTTTCTGATTCGCGGCATCCTCCACATGTTCCACAATTTTGTCGCGTTCCTTCGTTCCAAGCACAAGTTGAACCCCGGGAAGCGCCGACACGGCCTCGGGCGAGCTTTGCGAATAGCATCCCACCACGGCAATAATGGCATTTGCATTTTTCGCATGAGCGCGCGCTATCATCTGCCGCGACTTCTTGTCGCTCACCGCTGTCACGGTACATGTGTTAACCACATACACATCCGCTTCATCCTCAAATTGAACGTTTTCGTAGCCCGCCTGCATGAATTTTGCACGCATGGCCTCGGTTTCATATTGGTTTACTTTGCATCCAAGGGTAAATAGGGCAACTCGTTTTCCCATTGTGCCTCCTCCCTATCATATAGAACCATCGCAAGCATAGCCATTCCGGCCGTCTCCGTTCGCAATATGCGTGCACCGAGCGTTATGCAAAGCGCACCGCGCTCTTTAAGGCTTTCAATTTCGCTTTTTTCAAAACCACCCTCGGGGCCTATTACGATGGCGATATTCTTTGCATCCGCGCAAGAATTAAGCGCTTGCTTGAGCGTTCGTTTATTTTCCTCTTCATAGCCAACGATTACCGCATCGAAAGCGGATACATCTATTTCGTTTATCGAGCAGAGTTTTTTCACCTCGGGGACGATCCCCCTGCGCGACTGCTTCGCCGCCTCGAGTGCCACCCGCCTATAGCGAACAAGTTTCTTTTCGTAATCCTTGCCAACCTTCACCACGGAACGCGCCATGTCTACGGGCACGATGGAGTGAACGCCTAGCTCCACGCACTTTTGCACTATCAATTCCATTTTGCCTGCCTTGGGCAAGCCCTGAAACAGCGAAACCTTAACCTCAGGCTCGGTAACGCATTTGCGCTTGCCTTCAAGATGAAGCAAAACTTCATTCGTGCTCACTTCTTCAATTTTAGCTATGTACTCATAGCATTGCCCATCCGACACGATGATTTCATCGCCTGCGGATAAACGAAGCACCTTTTTAATATGCGCCACATCTTCGCCTGTTACGGCCGCCTTATTGTTTTGTATAGCGGATGCGTCCACGAAAAAACGATGCATCAAACATCCCCCTCCCATCGATACAATAGCGCCATCCAGCCTTCACTCTCACATTCATTCTTTAACGTGAGTCCTGTTTTTTTCATAGCCTCTACAACATCGTCCCTTCGCGTGTCAATAATCCCCGAGCACAGGAAGTATCCACCCTCGTTTAGGAAGCTACGCACCTGCGCTGATAGTGCGATGATAACATCCGCCACGATGTTCGCTACAACAAAATCATAATTTCCGCCCACGGCCTTTTGAAGATGTTTATCCTCAATAATGTCACCTATGTGCAGTTCATATTTATCATCTACTATTCCATTATCGAGCGCATTTTCGCGAACTACGCGATCCGCCACCGGGTCGATATCAACGAATGTTGCCTCCTTCGCGCCAAGGAGCATAGCCGCAATCGCAAGTATTCCGCTACCGCAACCCACATCGAGTATTCTCTCATCGCCCTTTATCTTCTTATCGAGGGTTTCAAGGCAAAGGCGAGTAGTGTCATGCGTGCCTGTACCAAAAACCATCCCCGGGTCCATCCGAAGGAGTATGTGCTCGCCTTTTTCAGCCGTTTCCCATGATGGGCAGATAAGCAGGCGATCCCCTATATATGTCGGCTTGTAGTAAGCCTTCCAATTGTTAGCCCAGTCCTCATCGTCCATGCGGCTTTCCTTCATCGTGATGGATTTAAGTAGCTCGTCCTCCTCATTTTGAAGCGCGGCGATAGCCTCACGCGCACGCATCACGATAGGCTCATTCTCGGGAAGATCGGCGATGTACGCCTTCACGCATGGGCCTTCCTTTCCTGCGAGCGCGTCGGCATCGGCAAAATCCCAGTACTTGGCTTCGCTTTCCAAAAATTCAGCTATGCGTTCACTGCTCTCCTCTATCGATACCTGGTCAATGCCCACCGCGGCGAGTGCACTGCACACCCTATCCATCCCTCTATCATCTATAAATACGCAAATTTCAATCCATTTCATGTTTATCACCTCATGAATAGTATATATCAACTTAATTTAAATTGCTATAGCATATTGTTTTTCGTTTTGCAAGCCCATAGCAGTAAAAAAGCACATACATCAACAAGCTGATGTATGCGCCTACGTGAGATGTTCCACGATTAAATTAATTACATGCTATTCGTGTGTGCCATTCTTATCCTACGCGCCAGCACGGATAAAAACTCCTTATTTCCCGGTTTAAATTTGCGATCCCCAAATATAGTGTTGAGCTTCTCCCTATCCGCAAATTTCCAAACGCTCTCTATATAGTAGCGCATGTTCTTTTCAACATTTCGCGCATTCGTACCGAGGCGACGTCCTACCTCGGGATATACATCCTTAGTCACATTCCACGGCGCGGCCTTATCAATGACATAGTCTATGGATTCAACAACACACCAATATCCGCGTGTTCCGGCTGAACTCCATATGTCCAGCAATGTGCTTTCTATTCTGTCTTTCATAGTTTAACCGCCTTCCTCTCTCCATACCACGCGAGCCCTCATATCTGCTTGTTTATACTCAATTATCACGAACAGCTCTTTCGCCATCTTCTTTACCCTCCACATTTTCCCAAATCATCTCCCTTGTTGATTATTTTGTTTTGCGGGCGTTTGTTTATTTTTCATTACCGATTTTACAACCTTGCGTCGGTTTGATATATAAACAATAAAACGAAATGAGTTTTTTTTCAATAGCGACCGCCCTTATGCGCAAAAATTCGACATTATTCTAAAATATTAGAGCCTATTCTCTATTTTTAGGGCGATTTTTTTCAGCCTAAATAAAACTTTTTTCCTAAAATTTGTTATTATACCGAATTTGTGTGCTCTCATTACAGAATCGTCACCTATTGTTACGCCGTCAAAATACGTGACCCCCTTTATCATGTAAATATTTCCATCTAACGTAATCGGGCATACGGTTCTATCCCATCATTTCGGCAATCATTATTCAATGCTAAAATACTTGATTAGGAGTAACGTTTCGCGCTGTATGCGCATCATTTGACAAACCGACCTTTCTCCCCATCAATCTCGACCATTTCACACCCTCTTTTCTCAACAAATGAATACACGGGACGAGCTTATTCCCTCTCATCCCGTGCATATTTCGTACAAATGCATGTTTCCTGATAGTTTTTACGCTCTTATTTTATCATTATCGACATTTATACAAAGCAGTGCACTGCCCGTATTTCTAATTTTCAGGGACATTATCCCCTCCACTATCCAACCACCTTGATATACTCGATAACGGGCTGATTTTCCGCCAGCACCGTCCCGTTGGAATCCTCCACGGTTGCGCCCTTACATATCGCGTCTACCACATCCATCCCTTCGGTGACATGGCCAAAGCCTGCATATGCACCATCGAGGAAGGTGCTATCTTCATGCACGATGAAGAACTGGCAACTCGCCGAATCCATGTCCTGGCTTCGCGCCATCGATAAAACCCCTGATGTGTGGGATATCGGGTTTTCCACGCCATTTTGTGCGAACTCGCCCTTTATCTTTGTCTCGGCCGATCCCGAGCCCGTTCCCGTCGGGTCGCCGCCCTGCATCATAAACCCGTCAATGATTCGGTGGAAAGTCAACCCGTCATAGAAACCCTCGTTTATAAGGTTTACGAAATTCTCAACCGAGATGGGCGCGGCGCTCGGGTCGAGCGTGGCCTTGATAATGCCATAACCCTCTATCGAGATCTCTATCTGAGGGCCATCTACAACAGGGGCTTCTTCGCCGGTGGCCGCGTCTTCGGGAGCGGCTTCCACAGAAGGTTCGGTTGTAGGTTCCGCAGGCTCTTCTGGCGTAATGGAACAACCCGTAAGTGCGAGTGATAGTGTTATGATTAGGACTAAGAATTTTTTCATGGTATTCTCCTCTTTTTTCGTGTTTTCATTTTCTTTGGTAATGGGCTCGTGTCCCTAACCATTAAAGTTCTTTAATGATCTTGGAAAAACCCATTGAGTTTGATGCTTTTACGAGCACCGTATCCCCATTTTGTATGAGTGAATCAATCTTTTCAATAAGCTCTTCCTTGGTTTTGAAGTAATGTGCATTCGCTCGTTTTTCATGCGCTCCTTCATATATATACATTGCAAGCGGCCCTGCGGCTATGATGCAGTCGATGTCGCACTCGGCCGCATATCTTCCAACCTCACGGTGATACTCGGGCGCATCATCTCCAAGCTCAAGCATATCCCCGAGTATGCACACCTTGCGTGTGTCTCTTGACTTCAGCACATCGATCGCGGCACGCATAGCGGATGGGCTTGCGTTATAAGCATCATCGATTATTGTTTTTCCGTTCCGCTCTTCGATGCGCATTCGCGCCCCCGTACCCTCATAATTTTCGAGACCCTTTTGTATTTCCACATGCGTCATCTTCAGGATATCCGCCACCGCATAAGCGGCAAGAGCATTGTAAACCATGTGCATCCCCGGCGATGCAATGCTTATTCTTCCCCGATTATCGCCATTTGCAATTACATCAAATGAAATCCCCAAGAGATCCTCATTCTTTATATTCTCCGCACGATAGTCGCATTCGTGTGACAATCCGTATTTCAAAAGCGACTTATTGCTAAGCGTATTTAGCATATCGTCATCGCCATTTACTATGATATACGAGTCGGGTCGCCTATGTGCGAGCATTTCCGTTTTCCCCTGCAGTATGCCCATTCGCGAACCGAAATGCTCGATATGCGCCTCGCCGATATTCGTAAACAGGCAAATATCGGGTTGAACCGCGCGCGCAAGAATATCGATTTCGCCGAAATGGTTCGTCCCCATTTCGATAACCGCTACCTCATGTTCCTCTTTTAGCGCAAGCAATGTATCGGGAACTCCGATGTGGTTATTCTTGTTCGCATTATTTTTATGCACACAAAAGCGCGCACCGAGTGCCGCAGCCACGCATTCCTTCGTGGTGGTTTTTCCCACGCTTCCGGTGATGCCGATGGTGTATGGCGAAATCTTCTCCCTATGATACGCCGCAATGCGCAGGTATCCCAGCACCGTATCATCCACTATGATGTGGGGGATATCGATGTCCACCGCCTTATGCACCATCACACAGCTCGCGCCATTTTCAACCGCGGTTGCCAAAAAATCATGCCCGTCAAAGCGTTCTCCCTCGATGGCGATGAAGAGCGCACCTTCTTTTAACGACCTTGTATCGGTGGTGATATCATGCACCACTATGTTTTCGGGCGCATGTAGCTCCCCCTTTGCGACAGAAGCAATCTCCCGTAGCGTCATGTTCAGCATCTATTTCTCCTCATACTTAGCCATGGACAATGCGACCACCTTCTCACACAGCGTTATGTAATCAATACACTTCGCCGCGGCTTCCTGCGGAAGCAAGCTCGTCGGTGTCATCCCCGGAAGCGTGTTCACCTCTAGGCAATAGGCATTCCCTTCATCCGTGAGAAGAAAATCAGCC
>CAYJPI010000091.1:7094-8196 GCA_964372005.1 uncultured Oscillospiraceae bacterium
TTTGCAAGGTGTTGAAGTAAAGCTGTCTCCTCATCTTCGAGGCGTGCAGGACAAATCTCCTCCGTCCAGCCGGGCTGATATTTGTGTGCGTAATCGTATAGTCCTCCCTTGGGGATAATTTCGATAGGCGGAAGCACCTCTTCGCCGAGCAATCCAACGGAAAACTCACGCCCTTTGATAAATTCCTCGACAAGCGCGAACTCCTCATACAAGAAGGTCTCCTTAAGTGCGTTTTTCAGCTCATCGATATCGTTCGCCACACTTACCCCAACGCTTGAACCTCCCGAACACGGCTTAACCACCAGCGGATACCCGAGCGATGCGAGCGCATCCACGCTATCCGCCTTGCACAAAAGCTTTGCCTTTGGCGTGAGGATTCCGCGTTGCAAGAATATCTCCTTGGTTAACCATTTATTCATGGCGATTGCGCTTCCAAGATATCCCGAACCGGTGTATTTTATGCCCACCATGTCGAGCACGGCTTGCAATCTACCATTTTCGCCATCCTCACCATGAAGCGCAAGGAATACCATGTCCGCGGCCTTACAAAGCGGCAGTACATTTTCGCCGATATCGCCCATCGGGCTATCGCCGCGTGCTTTCCTTATGGCCGCAATGTCGGGGGCTTGCTCCTTCACCGAGAACGGTTCGGGATCTTTTGCGTTTCGAAATGCATCCATTATATCCTCAGGCAAAGTTTTTTCACCTAAAAACAAATCCACCACTATGGCGGCATGCCCTGCATCCCTTAGCGCTTTACATATCTTCGTGCCGGACGAAAGCGAAACCTCACGTTCCATGCTGATTCCGCCCGAAAGAACAACTATGTTCATCTTCATACTCCCTTCAAAATTCATTCGAACCCGTATGCTCCAAATCATTATACCATATGTTTTTGGTTTTTCAAAAAACACAACAAAAAAATTCCAATTTAAAAAAGTTCACTTGCGCGGGATTTTGAAATGCGATAAAATGAAAGTGTTGGTATAGAAACCCAATGAAAATGGAATTGTTAAGTAAAATCATTTTGGAGGCTATCAATATGAAACGTTACATTACGCTTGCATTAGTCCTTTTGATCGGTTTGGTTCTGTTAGCGGGT
>CAYJPI010000092.1:0-8169 GCA_964372005.1 uncultured Oscillospiraceae bacterium
CGCATTTCATACCCGAGCTGTTCGGGTCGATTGTATCGACGATCATTATCGGAACCGGGCTACTTATATTTGAGCCGGTGATGGCGATATCGGTATTGTGGGTTGTGCCGATTTCACTGCTTCTTTGCTTATCCACGAAAAAAATACAGAACAGCTACACGCGCAAAACCAAAGTGGTGCAGCTAAAATATCTCGATAAAATCCAAGAGTGCGTGGACAATATGAAGGACATCAAGGCGAACAATCGCAAGAATGCGCACATAGAAGAAATGGCAAAGCGCCTCGATGCACACGAAAAAAGCACGCTAAAGGGCGAACTTGCGGTTGGCATATCGGTAACATCGGCGCAGATGCTATTAAAGGTCGGCATCGCGACCTCGATGCTCATGGGCATAACGCTTCTTGTGCGCGGCGAAATCGATGTGTTCATGTTCATCATTTTCATGGTGGTTGCGACGCGCATATTCGAGCCGCTCGTGGGTTCGCTTGCGAACATGGCGGCGTTCTTCATGGCGCTTTTGAGCGTTGAACGCATGAAGGATTTACAAAACACGCCCATCCAAACGGGCAAGGAAAGCTTTGATCCCAAGGGCTATGATATCGCATTCGATGATGTAACCTTCTCCTATAATGATGAAGAAACGGTGCTAAATGGTGTATCTTTCACCGCAAAACAGGGCGAAGTGACAGCGCTCGTCGGTCCATCGGGCGGCGGAAAAACCACGGCCATGAAACTAGCGGCGCGTTTTTGGGATGTGAACGCCGGCACGGTTAAAATCGGCGGCGAGGATGTGTCGACGATCGACCCCGAAACGCTACTCAAAAGCATATCAATCGTGTTTCAAGATGTAACGCTGTTCAATAACACCGTCATGGAAAACATCCGCATAGGTCGAAAAGACGCAACGGACGAAGAAGTCATCGAAGCGGCAAAGGTGGCAATGTGCCATGAGTTTGTGGAGAAATTGCCAAACGGCTATCAATCGGAAATAGGGGAGAATGGGTTCTCGCTCTCGGGTGGCGAACGCCAGCGATTGTCCATCGCGCGTGCATTATTGAAGGATGCGCCTATCATACTTCTCGATGAAGCGACCTCCTCGCTCGACATCCAAAATGAAACTTCGGTACAAAAGGCAATCAGCCGCTTGACGACAAATAAGACGGTCATCGTTATCGCACATCGAATGCGCACCATCGCAGGGGCGGATAAAATCGTTCTACTAAAGGACGGAAAAGTCGCAGAAACGGGCACGCACGGCGAGCTTATGAAGAGGGAAGGGAACTACACGAATATGGTGGAGTTGCAATTTAAGAGTAAGAATTGGGTTATGGGGTAGAGGGTAAGAAAATTCAGCGCAGGGCGAACCTCACCAATTTTTCGGTTGAAATCGTGCACGACTATGGGAGAGGCGTACTCCGCGAGCGCCTCTTCCTCGGCTTTACTTAGCAAGTTTAGCTGGCGTAACGTACTCATAACGGCAGGAAATACTGCGCGGTTCGATCCATCGGCGATCTTCACTACGATGCCCATGTCCGCATCCTCCTAATATCGAGGGTCGATATTGTCAACTCGGAGTTTCTATAGCATGGAAAATTAGTATTGACTTCGTATAGTCCGAACTTTTGAAGCAGTGAAACCCGCTCCACCAACTTTGCGCCCGATATGGCGGCATGGGCGGCGATGATCGGATCGTTTTGTTTAAGGTGCGCGGTTTTATGTCTGTGAGATTGGATTTGATTGTTTTGGGTATGGGGATCAACTTCTTTTTGAGGTTTTCTGGGCGCGAAAAAGCCGACCGCTTTCGTGGTCGGCCGTGGGTTATTCATTCCTTATGATGATTTTATAAAAAAAGTGGATTGCCAATGGAGTCTATAAAGTCAATTTTTCCCGAAAAATCTCTTTCCTCATAAAGATAGGGGTATGAACCCTCTTGTATTTTATCATCGTAAACAACCTTGCCTTCGCTATCTGTGTATTGGATGGCTACGCAATCTGTATCATTTATAAGAAACACACTATTGCCTTCCCATAAGGTGCTAACAATATCTTTCTTATATTCAATGGGGCGTTTCCAATCGACATACATATACGCATTTCTTCCGGCAATTTTACAATTCATAGCCCAGTAATCTTGACTTCCGTATTCATTATCTGAAATAAACCAAATTAACACATCGTCATCATTGCCGATTAAGCCTACGTAAGAAATGCTTTCCAATTGGGTTTGTGAAACCGGAAGTACCTCTTGTGCTTTTTCAATTAGTTCATCAGTGCCCCTTATAGTCATTGCGTTTCGGTACACAAACAGCCCTGTGATAAGCAAGACTGTTGCCAGTATTATTACTGTGGTTTTTTTCAATCTAAGCACCTCATAAATCAAAATATTTGTATTTTCATTTTATCATATTCTTGACGAAAAACAATCCTAAACAACACTTGCAACCATCCTAAACCTATGCTAACATCGTCAAAACTCCTAAGAGTTTTG
This sequence comes from uncultured Oscillospiraceae bacterium, assembly GCA_964372005.1. Classification (GTDB taxonomy): domain Bacteria; phylum Bacillota; class Clostridia; order Christensenellales; family CAG-138; genus CAYPKG01. The sequence goes on from CAYJPI010000092.1 coordinate 2,490, forward strand.
ATCCTTCACCAAGGTGCAATGTCATCCCTTCGAGGATGACCATCATACAAAAATTCAGGAGGTGGCAGCTATGCGCATGGTATGTATGATTGTATTTTCCCTCGTATTGCTAATTCTCATAAGGGAACTGAATTTTGCGAATTTGCGTTACGAGCGCACCCTGTCGTCGAGATGACGATTCCGGCCTACACGCCTGCGCCTGAACGGAGGAGGAAAAGGCCATCGCGCTTGTCAATTATGTGTATGATCACTGCAATTACGCCCCCGATTGGTCGAAGAATCGGGCAAATACGGCATGGGGCGCGCTCGTATTCGGGGAGGCACAGTGTAGCGGTTATGCTTGTGCGATGGTCGCGTTGTTTGATGCGGTTGGCATCGAAAGTCGGTATGTTCACGCCGCTGAGGATGATCCGATAAATCCGTCGCATCCGCAGGAAATCTCCGGATTTTCTGCATTTCATCAAGGAGAATGTGTTTGCGCTTCGCGACAAACACCACCATATGGAACTTGCTAAAATTGGGCGATGTGTGGTATTATATGGATGTACAGATGGCCGACAGCAGTTAATTTACAGAAACTAAGCCCATATTTTTGATGGGTAGTCATTTGTCGTATGACGAAAACGAGTACCCGAAAGTGCTCGGAAAAGATTTGCGGTTACAGTAATGTTTAGCAGAAAACTCATTTTGTTAGCAAAAAGAAAAAAGTGCCTTAGCCGAAAAAACGGCTAAAACACTTGGGGCGTGTTGAAAAAGTATAAAAACCGCAATTCGAAATAATTGCAAGAATTCTACTTTTTAAACACACCCAACTTTTCTGGCGTCCCCGAGACGATTTGAACGTCCGACCCTTCGCTTAGGAGTTTGTTCCGCGGTGTGTTTTGCTTTCTCTAACATTCCATAATAATGATCGCAAGCACTCGTTTTTTCCTAAGATTAAACGCTTTTAGGAGCTATATAAAATTGAACGCTTTTCACTGTTCTTTTATGCTCTTGCTTGCATTTTGTTTGCAAATGGGGACAATTGAGGTGGTTGTTGCCGGTTCGGATTTCGAACGCTCTTATGCGTTTTTACAGTCACTATTTTTTCGCCTCAATAACCTTCCATGCTTTTCACCATTATAGCAATCAAATTTCACAACAGGCTTGCCATTTAGGAATACATAATCAAAACCAACAGCAAGTTTTTGCGGGTCAAAATACACTCCCCTATCCCTCAGATGGTCATAATCGAGGATAAGCACATCCGCATCCATCCCTTCCTTAATGTACCCTTTACCACTAAATTTGTATACTTCGGCCGGCATCCCTGTCATCTTATGGATACCTTGTTCGATGGAGAGTAGTTTCTTTTGCATGCAAAAAAGGCGCAATGCTTTAGGAAATGCAGAAAACAGTCTTGGGTGTGGAACTCCTCCGCTGGAATACAGCGCATCGGAAATAAACATGCCATAAGATCTTGTAGCCGCCCATTCAACGTCTGACATGCTCGATGCAAAGTGCAATACAGTCGTCAATCCTTCTTCGTCAATGATAAAATCGTATGCTGCTTCGTATGGATCTTTGCCCTGTATTTGAGCGACCTGTGCTATCGATTTGCCAACATACTGTTGATTATGCTCATTGCTTACCGAGCTTATCACCAGGTTATCAAAGCCTACGTTCAAAATGAGATTATCCCATCCATGCCCTTCATGTTGTAGAGCCTCTGTAACTTGTGCCCTAAAAATCGGATCGTGTAACTGCTCGAGAACCACCTCGGTACCATTGTCTTGGAATATCGGCGGGATCACCAGCGTTAAGAGCAGTGTCGCGCCGGCCTCGTACGGATACATATCGAAATACACTTTCCTTCCACGCGATCTTGCCTCCTCGATATGCTCTGCAGCCTGCTGCATTGATATTCCTCGGTGGTTTTTACCAACCACCTTGAAATGGCTCACAACGGTTATTACACCCGTATGCTCCCCTATCGTCAGTGCTTCCTCAACAGATTCCACAAGCGAATCTCCTTCACCGCGCAGATGCACCGCATGCACCGGTTCGTAGGGTTTAGCGTAACGTAGTATATGATCGAAGTCCTCGGGGGTATTTCCATTCTCCGGCACATATGCAATACCGGAGGATATTCCGGCCGCCCCCGCATCAAGCGCATCGCGAATATGAAGTGCAATAACCTCCCTCTCCTCCTCGCTAAGCGGATCGCGGGAAAATCCCTTTATCGCAATACGGCAGCTATTGGTGCCCACCAAACAACCGTAATTTGTAGCCAGATCTCTACCATCCAGAGCATCCATGTAATCAGAAAAACGTTCAAATACCACCTCGTCCGGAACAACGCCTGTTATGGGCTGTATATAGTGGTGCTGTTCGTGTGCATGAAAGTTGTCACATGGTGCAAGCGACAGTCCGCAAGGCCCTCCAATTACCGTTGTAATGCCTTGCCTAAGCTCCGTTTCGCCATAAGCATCCCCGAACACCGCTAAATCAGCATGGCGGTGGCTATCGATAAAACCCGGCGTTATGAGCCGCCCCGTAGCATCTATCCGCGTTTTCGCACACATATCAATGTTTGGCGCTACTTTAACAATTTTATCACCACAAATGGCAACATCCGCATGGAATGCTGCACTACCGGTTCCATCTACTACCATTCCATTTTGGATTAGGTAATCGACCATCCTAAAACCTCCTTCGCCCCGATTTAGTTAGAGCGCTACATTATAAAAAATTTTGTGGTACAACCAGCCTGTCAAATGCATCGCTTGCCGAATCCAGCCAGAGCTTTGCGCCTTCAAGCAGGAAGTTCCCATGCCCGGGGAAGATGCCGTTTGCTTCGAGGGTGCGCATGCGCTTTATGCTGTTAGCATAATCGATTATGCGGCAATCCTCCAAACATTGCAGAAGGATACGCCCTCCGGCAAAAATTAAATCACCGCTAAACAAGTGGCATTTCTCGTCGCACTCCCAAATGTAACACGCATGTCCATCGCAGTGGCCGGGAGTTTCGTGAAAAACCAACCTGTGCCGACCAATTTGAACCGAAGTGTTATCTGCCAGCGCGGTAATTACTGGCGGAGTAAACTCATACCACTTTGGATAAACCCCTGCGTCAATCGCTTGTGGAAGGCCGATATTGCGCCAATCACCTGTTTTGAAGATTGATGCAGTTGTTGCACTCGCATAAACTGTGGTACCGTAACGCTCTTGAAGCATATGCGCTCCTGCAGAGTGGTCCGCATGGCCGTGCGTTAAGAAAACCGCTTGTACATGCGATGGATCGAAACCCACATTTTTGATCCCGTTGATTAATCCATTAGCTTCAATACCCGCACCGCTATCGATTAACGCCAGGTGGTTATTGCCCCCATCAATGAGGTATACGGTGCAATCATATGCGTTGCTGATTGCAAAGCCTGTTGCACCGCTCGCGACAACATATAAATCATTTTTGATTTTCATAATCGGTCCCTTTTCTTACGCTCACTACAGTAGCGCACAAGCCGCCTTGAGCCACGAAAAACGCTCTTCATTGAATACACCGTAATTATAGAAGTTGAAGGCTCGAACGCCTTCTTCCCTAAGCACATGTATGCGTGCAAGCAAATCTTCCTGCGATGATACCGAGCCGTAGCGCATATTAAGTGCCACGGCCAGCTCCTTATTTGGCACAAGTGCTAATGCTGTGCGCACACAATGACGTACAGCTTGCGGTGTTTGCCCATAAGCCAATAGTAGAAACCTATCCACAGCGTCTGCAAGCTGTGTGTATGAGCACCCTTCAAGGAAGTTTTGATTCGTTGTAAATGTAAATGCACCCGGTATAAAATCCAACCCTACTCCGGCCTTCCTGGTGATACAATGTAATTCCTCCGCAAGGGAGGAAACTACACTAAACCTGAAACGCTCGTAGTGGTATAGCTCGGGATATTCCAGCAGATAGCAGGCAATGCTCGCCTTTTCATCATGCTCGCATCCAACATCTTTTTTACATATATGTAGCAATAATCTTCTTACTGTTTCCAGTGCCGCTTTGGCATCTACACCGGCCTCTCGGGCACGTTGCATGCACCCCGGACAAAAGCACATCGAAAGTAGCCATCGACCCGTACTACCTATATCCACATTGGCCACTTCATGGTGCTCTCCGTGGAAGGCTGTTAGAAATGTTGCGCTTTCGAGGCATACCCGAGTTGGTTGCACCGTGGTGATCATATCGCTCAGCAGAGCCTTTGCATACGTACGGACTGCCGGGTATGAAGGGCAAAGGCTGAAGTAATGCACATCGCCCCATGCATTTTTGGCGCAGTATTCCGGGTGACTTTCGCCTAAGCTTGAATTATGGAGCATAACATGCCACGCATGGAAGTCTAAGCCCCTTTTTTCGCATGCCTCTCGTACATTCTCCAGTAAATTTGCCTCCACCAAATCTTCATGCACCAGTGGCTTTAGTGCACCATAAGCGTTTTGCTGTGGTTCAAAACATGCCGCTGATTTTCGAATAGTTTCGAAACGAGATGTTTTGGGGCATAAAAATCGCCCATGATGGTAGTTCGTAGTTAAGATTGCCGTGTTTATTCCGGCATCCTCAATGGTGTCAAGCACAGTGGGCACGCCCTCGCGCAACACATCCCACGGGTAAATAAATATGCCCTTTTGCATGCGATCCTCCTTTTGACGGTTTGCTCATCTCTTAGCTTTCTCTCGCCCATACGCACCAAAATAAGAGCACCTGCTACCGTTCCAAGGCAATTCCCTCGTCCGCCGATGATTGATGTCCCACCAAGCACGGTTGCGGCAATGGAGTTCATTTGGAATGGTGTGCCAAGGTTGATGTATGCATTATTCAGGTAGCCGAAATACAATATGCCGGCAAGCCCTGCAAGCGCGGATGATACGATGTATATCACAAACGATACCTGTTTGGTTTTTACACCCGATAGCACGGCCGCCTGTTGATTTGTACCTATACCGTAAAGGTACCTACCGTACCTACTCCTGTTAAGTAGCCAGTATGCGCCGACGGTAACAAGCGCCCATACCCAAACTGAATTGGGAACTCCGAATGCAAACGAGCCTTTTGCTAATGCCGAAATCACTTCGGGGTTTGCACTTGGCGGTGTTCCGTTTGTTGCTAGCAGTAGCCCACCTTCTATAATGCTGAGCGTCGCCATAGTCATAATCATCGGTGGAATACTAAGAAAGTTGATTCCTGTTGCATTGAAAACGCCTACCACGCTACAACATAACACCGTTAGGAATATTGCTGCCACTTCATTCATCCCACCGGCTAAAAAAGCGGCCGCTATCATGGCAGAAAGGGTCATTACGCCCGAAACCGATAGGTCGATTCCGCCCATTATAACCACTGTAGTCTGAGCCATTGCAACTATTCCGAGGAAAGATGCCGTGTGCAGAATTTCCATCACACGAGAGTATGTTGCAAACTGTGGAATCAATATGGATGTAAATATCCAAAGGCTCGCTAAGCACAAAAACACGGGTACGATTGCCGGCATTTTTTTGCGTGATAGTAGCACTGTGAAGTGGTTAAACATATTGGCTTTCCTCCCTTTTCTTATGTTCAAAAGCCTTGAGGCTTACAGCCGCAATCAGTATGCCCCCTTGTAGTAGATACTGGTAGAAGGATGAGAGCCCCGAAAAGAATAGCACGTTTATG
>CAYJPI010000093.1:0-8058 GCA_964372005.1 uncultured Oscillospiraceae bacterium
CAATTGCAATGATACACACTAATGAAAACCCTATATATGCAAACACGCTGAATAGGTTTATCGGCCTACGGCTTAGCTTTCGTGTATAGCTTGAGCTTCGTGGATCTGTTTCATCATAAAATAGCGCGTCACTCAATTCAGATAGATTATGCAGTTGCTCCTCGGTTATTTCAATTTCCCTCAACTATGGCCCTCCCAAATATAGAACTCACCTAAAAATCTATAGAATTAGTTAATAATCTCTCATAAAAATTAGCATATAGTAATTTATTGGAATAGCAGATTGCATGCATCCGGGTTTTTCGGTTACTGTAATTACTTCCGTTGAATGATACTCCCATCCGGTTGATGCTTCGTAATTAATAATTTCCGCAAAAGCATTAAATGCTGCTTGCGTATCTCCTCTGGCGACATTAAAATTTCTTGGTCCTGCGATTGCTTTATACTGTTTCATATACTTTCCTTTCAAAATTATTTTTACGTGAGTTTCTTTATTAGTAGCTAAGACATATATCCTGTCTATCACAATTTTCAATTTCAACACGATACTTACTACCGTGCTTTAAACTTATCGAAGGAAGTGATTTTAGTGGTTGCATGGTTATGAATTTTGTGTATTTCCTACCATGCAGTGAACCCAACTTGTTTTCTCGCTTTACTGTATGGCTTTGTATGAATGTGTACACGCATATATTTCTTGCCACATGAACCCGTGCAAAGCTTTAAAAAGATATTAGATGATTTATTCACTTATGTATATGCAATCTGCTTTTAAGCGCCATGGGCATCTTTTAAAAGTAACAGTGTATGTTCATCTGTCCATGAAGGAAAATATATAACTAAATCTACATTCTCTAAGCAATCCACGCGTTCCAATATTTTCATTTCAACTTCCTCTTATCGCTTTCTATGCATTTCTCATTTTTCATTATATAAGATATTATTGAAAATTTCAATAATATCTTATGGCGCGCACAATATATTATTCGCCCGTTGCTGAATCAAACTATGGAATGACGGTATTCTGCCCAATCCATTTGCATGCTTTCCCCCAGCTTGTACCGTATGCACATGGTGGCATTAATCGCACGTGTCTGGTTGAAGTGCTTTATGCAAATTGGGCACACATGTAGGACGTACCGCTTGTTGCGTGTAAGATGGTTCTGTAGTACTCATTCTGCGGTAACATCAAGTTAATTCCTGTGCACACCAACGCCCTGTGGACGTAGGGGGAACCTAGTTCCTGTTACGCAGATAGATTAATCCTTATTTATGAATAAGCTAGATTATCTAACGCCCTATTGATTACGCCATCATATGGTGGATACGCGATACCTAATTTTGCGCTTGTTGCAGGACTTCTCTTATCGTGTGCCGAGAGCTGTAAGGGGGGCCTATTCTCCAATGAATGGTATTAGTGCTGATTAAGGTGAAACATCTCTCGCCAGGTGACAGTGTCTTTTCTCTGTATGCTCTATTTGTGAAACTAGAGAATCTCTTTACGCATGCCTATTCGCTATGTGGTTTATAGGGAATACATGACATATTTAAAATTTCGATAAAGTCAAGTTAAATGTGTCGGGGGTTGGAATTACAGACTTAGCGAGAAATAGCATCTATATGACGCAAACGATTTGCCCAAAGGATGCAATGTATGACTTGATTTTCATGCAACATAGAGCGATAGTGTTTATGCAAACGTGATGAAACTTCATACACACATCAAAACATCATCATTCGGTCATCATGTGTGGAAGTGGTGCAAAAAATGCAGGAACGAATCATAAAGGTGTGAAGATGCAATTTATCAGAAGATACAAGGGTTTATGAACAATCTTGCACACCTCACCATTACCCCATCACATACATTCATACCCGGAGTGTCGGCGGTTCAAATCCGTCCGCCGCTACCAAGAGGAAACCCCAGTTATGCTGGGGTTTTTTGTTGCGTTGAAATAGAATTATTTGGGTGTTGGAGGGTCGTTTTGGGATGGGGTTCATCATTGGGTTCATCATGGGGTTTTAAAAAGAACAATTCACCACAGGAATCAAAAGAAAATATCCACTCAATATGCAATGCCATGCCTGAAATCATCGGGAAATTGCCTGTTGCATTATGCGCTAATACATGGGTAAAATCGGAATACGGGTTAAGGAGAAACATAAAACCGGCCTTGTTTTTCAACAGCTCTTGATAATGTTATAATTGACTAATTGGGTTGATGTGAATATAATATGGTTACAATCGAATATCAAAAACGGTGTGCGCCTCCTTTTGGTGCAAGAATAGGGAATAGGGTGAAAATCCCAAACAGACCTGCTGCCGTGATGACTACGATGTGTTCTATTTGCCACTGAAGTTTTTCGGGAAGGTGAATGCGTCGGTTATGTCTAAGTCGGAAGACCTGCCGTTTTTGGAAAAGTTTCGCTTCACAGGACCATGAAGAATGAAACGGATCGGTTTTTTAGTGTGAAAAAATTCCGATTTCAAAGGAGGAATTATGGTTCGTCCTTTTTGTTTTGTTTTGATGGTGTGAACACGAGTGTTCATGCGGCGGACTATGGCTATTTTTTTGCTCTACTGCGTCAAGAAAAACTTGCAATCCCTTTGGAAGTGCTACGTTTTTCCTCCTTGTATAGCAAAAAATATCTCAAAATCCGCTCAATTCAACTCATGTCCACACCATCTAAAAAAGGAGGTATGGTATGGAAAGGAAAGTTAAGGTATTGTCTGTCGCTTTTGCGATGTTTTTTGCATGTACGGTTTCTGCAAGCGCAATGCACATTATGGAGGGATTTTTGTCCCCTACATGGGCGATCGTTTGGTGGGCAGTGAGCTTGCCGTTTGTGGTATGGGGATTCTTCGCTATCAAGAAATCGGTGGAAGGCTCATCTGAAAAGATGCTACTGCTTGCGATGTGCGGAGCATTCGCTTTCGTGCTTTCGGCGCTAAAACTGCCTTCGGTAACGGGGAGTTGTTCGCACCCGACGGGGGTGGGATTAGGCGCGATACTCTTTGGAGCGCTCCCGATGGTCGTAATCGGTACGATCGTTCTTTTGTTCCAAGCGCTCTTGCTCGCTCATGGCGGAATCACAACGCTCGGCGCGAATGTGTTTTCGATGGCGATTGTCGGACCATTTGTGGCTGTACTCGTGTACAAACTTCTTAAAAAGGCTAAAGTCAACAGGAGCGTTTGCGTGTTCAGCGCGGCCTTCCTCGGCAATGTGCTGACTTATGTAACCACATCGGTGCAACTCGGTGTTGCTTTCCCGGATGCAACCGGTGGATTTGTAGCGTCCACATTAGAGTTTTTGGGGATATTCGCGCTCACTCAATTGCCCATCGCCGTTTCGGAAGGGTTGTTGACCGTTATCGTTTTCGGATTGCTCGAAAAGTACAACAAGAAAACGCTTGAATTGCTTGCGGTATAGTTGAAGGGAGTATATAATAATATGGCACTTTGGAAGAAAAATTTATTGCTTGGAATATGTGTGCTGGTATTGGTACTCATACCGATTATGTTCGTTGATGGAGAATACGGCGGCGCGGACGGCGAAGCCGAGGGCATAATCGCCGAAATCGCACCCGAATACGAACCCTGGGTCGCTCCGATTATAGAACCCCTGAGCGGTGAAATCGAATCTCTTTTATTCTGCTTGCAGGCGGCAATAGGCGGCGGCATCATCGGATATGCTCTCGGTGTGTACAGAGAAAGACATAAGAAGGAGAATAAAACATAGTGAACATTCTCGACAGGTATGCTTACAGGTCGAAGATTGCCGCTTTTTCCGCAGGAGAAAAGTTGGCGTTTGCGGGGGTAGGGCTTATATTTTGCCTTGCCCTCCCTTCGCTTTTCATGAGCCTTTCGGTTTTTATCATTATGGGCATCTCATCCGTGAGTTTCGGGTGCATCGGGCTTCGCAGATACTGCAAAATGCTTGCAATCCCCGTAACTTTTATGCTTATGGGTATAATGCCGATATTATTTTCAAGTGTTGATGTTTTCGATTCCGATACTGTATTTTCAATCACTATATTCGGTTCAAACATTGGAATTATAAATTCGTCCGTGGAGCAAAGCGTTGAGATTCTGCTTCGCGCTCTTGGGTCTGTGGCATGTTTTTACTTCGTAATAATCAACACGCCAATGAACAATTTGTTTGCATATCTTCAAAAGATTAAAGTTTCGCCCGTATTGGTGGATTTGATGGAGCTCATTTATCGTTTTTCCTTCCTCATATTTGAAGAAGCCATGCGCATTCGCGTTTCACAGCTTTCGCGGATGGGATATAGTAATTTTAGGGATTCGGTTTCTTGCCTCGGGACACTAATATCCATGCTTTTTCAAAATTGTATGCATCGTGTTGATGTGATGAACAAGGCAATGCAATCGCGCTGTTTCGATGGGAGATTTTCATTTTTAATTGAAGAGAAAAAAACGGGCAATACCATGCGAATCGGCATGCTTTTGCTCTTTTTCGTGCTCGCCGCAATTGCGGTTTTTGAAAGGATAATATTATGCACATTATAGAAACAAAGGATTTAAGCTATTCTTATGATGACGGAACACAGGCGCTAAAACGCTTAAATATATCGATCGCACGCAACAAAACCACCGCGATAATCGGTGGAAACGGTTCGGGCAAATCGACGCTGTTTTTGCATCTAAACGGGATACTCAAGCCCACTTCAGGCATGATAAACTATGAAGGAAAGCCCATCGTATACAATAAAAAGTCATTGTTCGACTTGCGAAAAAATGTGGGGATTGTTTTTCAAAATCCACAGGAACAGCTTTTTAGTGCGAACGTTAGGAAAGACATCATTTTCGGCATGAAAAACATAAATTTACCCGATGATGAAATATCAAAACGCCTCGATGAAATAATGAAGCGAACGGGCGTTATCGAATTTGCGGATAAACCGACACATGCGCTAAGCTACGGCCAACAAAAGCGCGTTGCGATAGCCGGGGTGCTCGCAATGAAACCCTCGCTCATGATACTCGATGAGCCCACCGCGGGCCTCGACCCCGAGGGCGTAAGTGACATATTGAAGCTCATACGCGAAATTCAGGAAACGGACGGAATAACGGTGGTGCTATCAACACATGAAATAGACCTCATATCTCTTTATTGTGATGCTGTATATGTGCTTTCAAAAGGCGAAAGTGTATTCTTCGGAACAACCGAAGAGCTGTGGCGAAATCCCGAGCTTTTGCGCAAACATCACCTAAGGCTTCCGCGAATATCGCATCTCATGGAGATACTGAGCAAGCATGACGGTTGGGATGTAAACTTGTCGGCGGCAACCATCGGGGAGGCACGAAAAGCATTGAAGGATTATGTTGGAGAGATTCCCGAAGCTTAACGAAGATAGATTGATATAGAGTTAAGGCTATGATGGATATTTGAGTGCTTTGATGCGTAGATAGCCCTTTTCGTGTTTGCTCAATCATTAAGCCCTCTAAAAAAGGTCGGGGACCCCGCAAAGTAATATTGCACCGAGGCACAGGCATTACCAAAGCGTAATCTTAACCGTGAATATTCCATCTTTATACCTCGGCTCGCAAACGCCGCCCATTGCGGCTGTGAGTTGCGTAACGATGGCCAAGCCGAGCCCGGTTGAGCCATCGGTTCGAGCGTGGTTTCCGGTGTAAAGGCGATCACACAGCAGATGCATTTGGTCGGTTAGGTCTTGCGTGCTTTCGTTTTCAACTTCGATAAGGGTTTCATCTCCATTGCGATCAATGCGAAGTAAAATCGTACTGTCTTCGGGGCTATATTTTTCGGCATTGGATAGTAGATTCTCCATGATGCGGTGAAAATGCGATATATCTACATCCAACATAACGGCTGAATCGGGCGCGATAAACGCGATATTTCGCGTCCGTAATTCGATGATTTGCCGAAGTAAACGCGCAATATCCGTAGGTTGTTTTTGCATAACGATGTCGCCACTCACGAGTTTGTTGTACAAGAACAAATCATCGATGAGCGTGGTTAGCCGATCCGTTGCTCTTATTGCGGTTTGGATGTGGCTGTGCGTTATGCTATTAGTGATAGATGATGCCTTTGCGAGTGCGAGATAACCGACGATGGAGGTGAGCGGTGTGCGCAAATCATGTGACATGTTGGTAACGAGCGACCGTTGGCTCTGCTCCATTTTACGCTCATTTTCCATCTTTTCATGCAGGCGTTCCCCCATGAGATTGATATCATCGGCGAGTTCGCCCAATTCGCGTGGAGAGCGTTTTGGAATTTTGTGGAGCAGGTCATCGCGTGATATGGTGTGGATGCCGCTTTTTATGGTCTGCAAATATCGCACCATCGGCGAGAGCAACCACATCGCAAATATGATGAAAAAACATATGGTAAGTATGGGCGGAATTGCGCCGTAAATAAAGAATGTTATCGGGGATAAATTTGGTGCAATGATGATAAAACCTTCCGCATCATAATAAGAAAAAGGCATAGAAAAATCCATAAGAGATGATGACTGAAAGGTGTTCGGCACTTGCGTGACGGATTGCGATGCGTCGGGGACGAATAGGATGTAGTAATTGGGGTAGCGATTCGAAAAGTCCAAGGAAGCAGCATCTTCATAGGTGAGTGCGCTGTCTGTAACGGTTTGCTGTATGCTATTGTAGATGGCGTTTACTGTTTGCACTTTTTTTTCATATTGCGAGCGGCTGTGTGTTTGTAAAAGCGCATTGGATGCCATCATCATGATCAAAAGAAGAAAAACACTGAGCACCACCGCACCGGAAATGCGCACTAAAATGAAGGAATAGAGCGACCGCGATTTAGTCCACACGATAGCCCACCCCCCACACGGTTTTGATGAGTTGTGGTTTTGCTGGGTCATCTTCAATTTTTTCCCGTAGGTTTCTCATGTGCACGGATATCGTGCTTTCCGCATTGAGTATGCTCATCTCATCCCAAACGGAAGTGTAGATTTGCTCTGCCGAAAATACTCGCCCGCGAGATCGAAGAAGCAAGGAGAGTATGCCAAATTCCTTGCGCGTTAAATGAATGGGCATTTCGTTTTTAGTTACGCTGTGCCCATCAAAATCCACGCTGATTGCGCCGAGTTTCACGAGTTTTGATACGCTCGCGGCCGGTACATATTGCCTGTACCTACGGATGGACGATTTTACCCTCGTCGTTAAATCAAGTGGCTGAAACGGCTTTGTGATGTAATCATCGCCGCCCGATGAGAAGGCGAGCAGTTTATCGATATCGTCACCCTTTGCGGTTAGAAACAGCACCGGCATCATGTAGCCTTTGGCGCGTAGTTCTCTGCAGGTTTCTATGCCATCCTTGCGCGGCATCATCATATCGAGTATTACCAAATCGATATCGGGATTGATAACGGACAAGGCGGTTTCTCCGCATTCGGCTTCCACGATTTCAAAACCCTCCGCTTCGAGGCAAAGTCTAATTAAACGGCGAATGTCTTTATCATCATCAACGATTAACAGTTTCATAAAAAAACCTCGATTCTTTGGGGTATCGTTCAATTCCAGTATGACAAAAGGGGGTAGAAAAGTCAACATCATCTAAAACAAACGGGGACTACGGTGAGTAGCCCCCATATATTCGTTATTATGCAGTAACTTTCTTGCGCGCATTTCGATAAAGTACGATGTATAGCGCGGTCGGCACATTTGCAACTATCAAACCTATTGTGCCATACAATGCCGCTTGGCTCGCAAAAAGAACACCGCACACCCACATAATATGGAAGGAATGTAAAAAGGATATTGCCGGCACGATCCAGCCGAGATAATCGTTTTTGGAGCGAGCCAACTGCAATTGCAAGAAACACAGCCCCACGACCAAACCAACATAGAAGAGTACTACGGGAACGGCTATGCCGCCCGTCCACCAAAATGGGTGCACGCCCCATGTGTACATGGACACACCGTCTGCCCAGTGGTCAACCTCGTTCGCCCATTCCTTCACACCATCGACCCACGCAAATAATTCGCTAAAGTTCATAATCCTATTTCCTTTCTTGCCCCGTGTTATCTTGGCATCGGGGTTTTTGTTAGG